>DATGGM010000297.1:0-31711 GCA_035308525.1 Bryobacteraceae bacterium | reverse complement strand
GGGCTGGTGACGCGCGCCAATCCGGAACTGTGCGACACGCTGCTGGGGGGCGGCTTCCTTCCCGTGGTGGCATGCGCGGCAGGCGACCGGGAGGGCCGGCTCTACAACGTCAATGCCGATCAGATGGCGGTGGCCTGCGCGGCGGCCTGCGGCGCGCAACAGTTGATTTTCCTGACCGACGTCGAGGGCGTGCTGGACGGCGAGCGGCGCCTCGTCCCGCAGCTCACGTCGGCGCACAGCGCGGCGCTCATCAGTCTGGGCATCGCCACCGGGGGAATGCAGGCCAAGCTGAAAGCGGCGCAAGACGCGCTGCGGCTGGGCGTGCCGCGGGTGCAGATTGCAGCGGGCGCGGCCGAGCGCGTGCTGGAACGAATCGTGGCGGGCGAGGCCGTCGGCACGCGGCTGGCAGCCGAGGAGGATTCTGCGTAATGATCAGCGGGCTGACCGAAGATACCATCGCCGAACATCCGGGGCCGCATCGCGATCTTGTGGTGCGCAAGGCTGCCATGCACGATATCGCGCCGATCCTGGAGCTGATCAACGGCTACGCGGCCAAGGGTATCATGCTGCCGCGCACCGAACTCGAGGTCTCCGAAGACATACGCGATTTCTCGGTGGTATGGAGCTCGGACCGGCTGGTGGGCTGCGGCGCGCTGCACTTTTATACGCCGGCGATCGGCGAAATCCGCTCACTGGCGGTCTCGGAAGCTTCCAAGACGCACGGCATCGGCCGGCGGCTGATCGAAGCGCTGGTCGAAGAGGCCTCGCGGTATGAGCTCGACGCGGTATTCGCGTTCACCTACGTAGCCGGATTCTTTCGCAAGATGGCTTTTCAGGAAGTCGAGCGCGGCGAACTGCCGCTCAAAGCCTGGAAGGACTGCCTCCGTTGCCCGAAATTCCAATGCTGCGATGAGATTGCGGTGCTGCGTGTCCTGCGCCCGGAATACTACAGAAAGTCCCAACACTACACTGGGGATGAGATTTTACCCCTGCTGCAGCTACCAATACTAAGCCAAGGGAAGTAGGCCACACCCGCAGACGCGGGTAGGACGCAGCCCCACGGAGTGCGCGCAAAATTTGATGGGAAATTCCGCGCTAAATGTAATATACTCGATACAGGAGAATCAAATCTCAAATTGCTGAAATAGAGGACGCATGAAAGCCCAAACGGTTGATGTCAAATCATCGAATGGCCGGGTGCTTTGTTGCACCGTATTTCGCCCGGGCGGGAAGAAGCTGCTCGCCAAGGGGCACGTGATCAGCGACGACGATATCAGGGTCCTGGAATCCGAAGGGATGGCCACCATCTGGGTGACCGAACTGGAAGACGGCGAGGTCGGCGAGGACGATGCGGTCTGCGCGGTAGCCAGCGAGATGGGTTGCGGAAGCTTTGAAATCCGTCTGGCGGCCGGCGGCCGGGCGAACCTGCAAGCCACCGAGAAGTGCTGCGTGCTGGTGGACGACGAACTGCTGAAGCAGATCAACTGCACGGCCAGCGTGGTGATCGCCACCGCGCTGAATTTCAGCTTCGCCATGCCCGGACAACGCATTGCCACGGTGAAGAGCGCGCCTTTCGCCGTGTCGCGGACGCAATTGGACTCCGTTGTGTCCATCGTCAAGGAGCGCGGCCCCATCCTGCAGGCTCGGCCCATGCGCAACCCCACGGTTGGCGTGTTGTACACCGACCCACTCGACGGCGACCGGGCTCGCCAGTTGTTTGAGAACATCATGCGTCAGCGCCTGGAGCGCTTCGGGGTGGCTCCCAGCTTCGTGAATTCCTGCATCGAAGACGAGGCATCCGTCAGCCGGTGCTTGCAGCAATTGATGCGTTCCAAACCGGCGGTCATCATGATCGCGTCCACCACCGCGCCGGCCGGGCCGGAAGATGTCGTGGGGCGGGCTATGGAAAAGATCGGCGGCCACATGGAACGCTTCCTGGCGCCAGTCGAACCAGGAAATCTTCTGCTATTGGCCTATAAAGATGACATACCCCTGATCGCGGCGCCGGGTTGTTTTCGGTCCGCCAAAGCCAACGTGGTGGACTTGGTGCTTCCTCCATTGCTGGCGCGTTATCGGGTTTCGGCTTGGGAAGTGGGCTGCCTAGGACATGGCGGCTTGCTCGGATGATTCACAGTCTCCTCCACGCCTGTAGATTGTAACCTCCGACGGATCTACAGGTTCTCCTCAACCGGGCGCTCTCACGGGCGCCCGGTCTTTTTGTTTGATCCGACGATTTACGTTAATTGCGCAGCGCAGGAATCTCGCGCCGCGCGATCAATCCATTGACCGCCGCGATGTCCCGGTCGAGAGCCCGGTCCGCTTCCACAAACCCGCTCACAGCACGGATCGCGCGGTAGACCGGCCGCGTTCCCGCACCCATTCGGCCACCGCCGTCGCGCAGATCGATGGCCTGCGCCGCGGCGAGCAGTGTGATCGCCACCGCGTTGCGCAGCAGACCGGTGACATCCATGGCGGTCAGCGCGGCGTGCGTCCCCAGGCTGACGATGTCCTGATTGAACTGCTCGGTGGGCAGTGTGTGAATCAGGCTGGGCGCGCACCAGTGCCGGATGGCCGTCACCAGGCTGGTGTGCACGATCTGCATGCCCTTGAAGCCCTGATAGAGGCCCGGGTGCGGGCTGAGGGAGGGTGGCAGCCCGTTCGAAAAACGATCGTCCATCAGCAGGGCCATGAGCGAGTGCAGCCAGTTGGCCAGATTGGCCAGGTCCAGTTTCAGCCCGTCCATGGCGCGGGCCACGTGCGCGCCGTAGAAATTGCCGGTGTGGTAGACCTGCTCCGCGGCGCCATCGATCAGCGGATTGTCGTTCACGGAATTGGCTTCCCGCTCGATGACCGTGCGGCACTGTTCCAGCGACTCCTGCATGGGCCCCAGCCCTTGCGGAGCGCAGCGCAGCGAGTACGGGCTCTGAATGGATTCCGTCGCCGCGGCCACATCGTGGCTGCCGTTGGCCCTGCGGTTGGCTTCCCGCACGCGCCCGCGGATATCGTCCAGCGGGACCACCAGCTTGGAATCAAACAGCAACGAATTGAGCATCTCCGCCACCGCAAGCTGCCCCGGATGGTGCTTGGCCATGTGTATCGCCGGGTGATAATAATCCGGCGACGATCCCAAGGCTTCCGCGGCCATGGCCAGAGCGCCCAGAGATAGCTTGAACAGGTAGGCCGCTTCATCCACCACGATGGCGCCGGCGCCGGTCATCACCGTGGTGCCGTTGAGTAGAGCCAGCCCTTCCTTGGCCGCGAGGTCCAACTGCGGAATTCCCTCGTTGTGGAGCGCCTCCGCGGCTGGCACCCGGCACCCCTTATACAGCGCCTCGCCGCGCCCAGCCATGACGCGCGTGATGTAAGCGGACGGGCACAGATCGCCGCTCGCGCCTACCGAACCGAATCGCGGCACTACCGGCGTGATGCGGTGATTCAGCAAATCTAGCAGCCGCTCGATCACCACCAGCCGCACCGCCGAGAGTCCGCGCGCCAGCGCGTTAGCGCGCAGGAGGATGGCCGCCCGCACGGCTTCCTCGGGCAGCGGCTCGCCGACCCCACAGGAAAGAAACTCCAGCAGATTCTGTTGGTGATGGGCCAGTTCCTCGGAAGGAATCACGTACCGGGCATTGCCGCCGAATCCGGTGTTTACGCCATAGACCACCTCACCGGCAGCCAGTTTGCGTTCGAGCGCCTCCCGGCTGCGGCGGATCCGAAGGACGAAGTCGTCGTCCGTGCTGAGCGCGACCTCCTGCCAGTGCCGCGCTACCGCCACAATGTCGTTAAGGGAGAGATGATCCTGGGAAATAAGGACCGTCGCTGTGGGCGTGCTCAGAGTCGCCATACGCATCCCATACACCACAGTGCAGTGGTGTTATAGCTTTAGTATGGCACCGGCATGCAAAGGTGTCAATCCTGCCGGCGGGCAGGCCTGTAAACAAAAGTTCAATCTCGGGCTAGGACTTGCCGGAGGCGTGCACGATGGTGGTCTCGTGAGCCTTTACTTGGATCTTCCGCTCGACCTCCGGCCCGCCATTCACCGGTACGATCTTCACGGTGTACTGGTCTGAATGACCTGTCTATTTTAGTGCGTATGTCAGGCCGGCGGTAATCTGGAAGGAATTCTTTTTGAAACCGGCCGGCGGGTCGTTCAGGAAGTTATCGATCAGGTTGAACGACGCGCTCAGCCGTTTACGTACCGGGAGCGCCAGGCCGATGCTGCCGGTGGCGAAATACGCACTGGTATTGTTCCATGCGGGCGTGGCGGAGATCTGCTCATTCAGCAGAACGCCATGCGCAAACTTGCGCGTATAGATCTCGGCGAAGGTCGATCCAATCAGGCTCTGGTTCGACGAGGAAGTAAAGAAGCTCTGGTGGATATACGATACCGCGGCCTTCAAATCGAGCTCGGCGGGCGCGGTTTTGTAGGCCGTCCAGCCGATCCCGCCGCCGAACATATCCTGCAGGTCGAGGCCCTGCGAGTAGTTATGGTCGAAGGCCGCCTGGCCTAATCCGAACAGGCGCGGTGAGAAGTACTTGTCCTCTTCGACGTCACCATGATAGATCGCCGTCTTGATGTCTGACAGGCCCGGCTGGCTTACCTTGCCGTAGGCGGCGCTGAAATCGACGAGCGTCCGGGTGCTGGGATTCAACCAGCTCTCTCCGGGTACAGCCCGCACGAGCGAGATCGCGCCAGTGAAGGTGCGGGCATTCTGAGTGGCTTCGACGACGCTGAGCCCCGCGGTGACCGTGCCGCCCCAACCCTCCAGAAAGCCTTCGCTGTGGTTGATCGCTCTCTCAAAATCGGGCTGCCCCACAACCATGGCCGCGTCGGAGACCGGAACGGTGCGCGGCGCGCCGGCCGGGGTTTCGACCGCGATCTTCTGTTCGGTCATGGTGAGGTTACCCTGGGGCACCTGGCTGACATCGGCATGTTTGGCGAGTTTGACACCCTTGCCAATCACCGCGAACGGATGCGACGTGCGCAGTTCCTGAATCTTACTCCAGTCGACGGTTATCTCGCCGGCCATGTCGCTCTTGAATGTGACGGAGCCGCCCTTGGCGCTCTTGAGCTGACCGATGAGCTTCTCGCCGTCGGTGAAAATCAGAACATCGGGCTGAGGTTTGGCCGCGCCGCCCGCCGGCTGCGCGTGCAGCAAAGCGCTCCCGAAAGCCACCGCTACGGCGGTACGTATAATGCGTTCTTTCAATGCCGAATCACTCCTTGATTTATTCGTCTTTGTGCGGGGCCCGAAAAGCGTTGCTATACCGGGCACAACAGCTGGCAGGCGCTACCAGTGACGCGGCGCCTACCCGGAAGTGCGGCCGCGCACAGTTCAAATTTCCTCCAAATACTGTATCATAATCGCGAAGAATTCTTGACCTAGTTGTAACGATTTGTGCGATGATGGGTCTCCGCGGAGGCAAGCACATGTCGATTATGAAACGTTTAAGTGCCGAGTTTCTGGGCACATTCTGGCTGGTTTTTGGCGGCTGCGGCGCGGCTGTACTGGCGGCCGCCTTTCCACAAACCGGCATCGGTTTCATGGGAGTGGCGCTGGCATTCGGCCTGACTGTGATGACCATGGCATTCGCCATCGGCCATATTTCCGGATGCCATCTGAACCCGGCAGTCACCGTGGGGCTCGCGGTCGCCAAGCGGTTCCCCTGGAACAATGTGGTTGCCTATATCGCCGTGCAAGTGTTGGGAGCCATGGTGGCCAGTGGCATCCTGTTCGCCATCGCCAGCGGTAAGCCGGGGTTCGAGCCCGGCGGTTTTGCCGCCAACGGCTACGCCGACCACTCGCCGGGACTCTATTCCATGGAGTCGGCCATTCTGGCTGAAGTGGTGCTCACTTTCATGTTCCTGATGATCATTCTGGGAGCCACGGACAAGCGCGCTCCAGCTGGCTTCGCGCCCATCGCCATCGGCCTGGGTTTAACCCTCATCCACCTGATCGGCATTCCAGTGACGAACCTGTCGGTGAACCCGGCGCGCAGCACCGGACCGGCGGTAGTGGTGGGAGGCTGGGCGCTACAGCAGCTCTGGCTGTTCTGGGTGATGCCGATCATCGGCGCGGCTATAGCAGGGTTCGCTTATCCATGGCTGGCGAGGGAAGAGGTTCCGCAGGCGCGAGCGGCGACCGCGTAGGATTGACTGCCGCGCGGCTCATGCGCGCGGCCCAGCGCAGATAGCGACACAGATCCGCGCGGCGCCGCCACGTGAATCGCCAGAAATCGGCGAAAGCGATCCGGTCCGCGTGCAGGCCCCAGTACGTTTCCATGCGCCAGCACAGGTAAGGGCTACGCCAGGGGGTGAGCCGGTAACCGCGGGTAAGCTGCCAAAGGAGCCGCAGCATCAATTGCTGCCGGAATTGCGCGCCGCGGAGGTATTGCCGTTCATGCTGTCGGGCGTGGCGTAATACCCGGAACGCGTCCGCACCGTGGGGCGATTGGGACCATTGGCCGTGACCTTGATCTGGCGGAAAGATCCATCCAAGGCGATGTTCGCGGGCGTATAAGCGAGGATGTATTGGTTCCGGATATCGCGCGCCACCTGGTGCGCGACGCGATCCACCTCGGTCAGTTCCTTGGGGAAGTAGGATTCGCCGCCGGACACGCTGGCCAGTTCTTCGAGTGCCCGCCGGCAACGCTTGGCTTCGCGCTTCTCTTCCTCGCTCAACAGGCCCACGGTATAGATCAACACGCCGCTGTCCTGCCCGGACTTCACCAAGTTCTCGAGGCTGATCAGGCTGCTGTTGTCATTGCCGTCCGTCACCACCACCAGCACCTTTTTATCTTTCTTGGCTTTCTCCTTCAGGTGGTCGATGGACATGCGGATGGCATCCCGCATGGCCGTGCCGCCGCGCGAATCGATGCGCGCCAGACCTTCCTGCAGATCTTTCGGATCGTTGGTGAAGTCCTTGTCGAGGAATGCCTCGTCGTTGAAATTCACGATGAACACTTCATCCTGCGGGTTGGAGTCCTTGACCAGGGCCAAGGCGGCCGCCTCGACCTTGGCGCGCTTGTCGCGCATGCTACCGCTATTGTCGATCACCAGCCCCATGGAGACGGGCACGTCTTCGCGGCGGAAGACCTTGATCTGTTGCCGGACGTTGTTTTCGAATACTTCAAATGCGGTTTCGGGCAGGTTGAGCACCAGGTGTCCGGTCTTGTCCACTACCGTGGCATGCAGCACGACCAGCCGCGTATCCACGTGGATGACAGTGGATTGGCCCGGCGTATCCGCCGCAAACAGGCCAAAAGCCAAAATGGCGCTCAGCGCCGATATCAGAACTTTTTTATTGGGTAGGAGCATAGTAGCCCATTCTCCAGAAAGCCCGGAGAGGAGGCAGCCCGCGTGGCTGGACCAATTTTACCTGGACCCGCCGGTATTTGCCGTTACGTTCCGTGTTCTTTGGAGAGTAGCCGAGAATATACTGGTTCCGCAACTCGATGCCGATTTTCTCCGCGATGTTGGGGAGCTCACTCAAGTTCTCCACAGGAAAATGGCGCCCGCCGGTCTGTTCGGAGATCTCGCTCAGCAGACTGGGGCCAGCCAGTTCTTCGGCGGTACGGCCGCGGTTGGAGGGCGACTCGAAAATGCCTATAGCATAAATCTGCGTGTCGGCCTCGCGCACCAGGTTCTTGATTTCGGTTTCCGTGTAGCGGCTGTTATTATCGCCGCCGTCGGAAATGATCAGCAGGGCCTTGCGGGCGTTCTTTGCCTTCTTCATCTGGTGCAGGCCCAGGTACACCGCGTCCAGCAGCGCTGTCTTGCCCTTGGACTGGGTGAACGTCAGGCGGTTCTGAATCTCCTCCAGGCTGGTGGTGAAGGGAATCATCAACTCCGCGCGGTCGCTGAACTCGACCAGGAAGAATTCATCATCGGGATTCGCGGTTTTGAAGAACTGCGCCACGGCCTGGCGTGATTTTTCGAGCTTGGCGCCCATGCTGCCGCTGCAATCGAAGATGACACCGACCGAGAGGGGAGCATCTTCGCTCGAAAACTGCACTACCTGCTGCTCGGTTTTGTCCTCGAAGATGCGGAAATTTTCCTTCTCCAGGCCGGTTACAAAGCGGTTCAAAGGATCGGTCACCGTGACTGGAATCAAGACCAGCGTGGTATCTACCCGGATGTTGCCTTTGGGCAGAATCTCACTGGGGGCGGCCGCTTTGGGGCGCGGAACGATGGTAACCTGCGCGTCGTTGCCCGGTTTATCCGCACCCAGAGCAAGCGGAACCACCAGCAGTGGAATAACGCTCGCCAGCATGGACATGCGGCTAAATTGAAGGCCCGTCACAGCTTCCCAGCCTTTCTTCTTTCCTGAGTGTAACACAGCCTTTTTGTGTTAGAATCGCCTGTGCGCCGTAAAATTTTGGGCGTGATCCCCGCGCGGTACACCTCTTCCCGTTTCCCAGGCAAACCTCTCGCTCGAATCGGCTCCAAAACGATGCTGGAACATGTCTTCCAGCGAACGTCGCAGGCCCGCTACCTGTCGAGCATCATTATTGCCACCGACGACGAACGCATCGCTGACGCGGCCCGCGCTTTTGGAGCACCAGTACGCATGACGCGCGCCGACCACGCTTCGGGTACGGACCGGGTAGCGGAAGTGGCTTCCGGAGATACCGCCGAAGTGGTGGTGAATATACAGGGCGACGAGCCGCTGATCGATCCAGCCGCCATTGACGCGGCCATCCTGCCGCTGATGCACGAACCGGACATCCTGATGGCCACGCTCAAGAAGCGCATCGAAGATCCGCGCGAGCTGGGCGATCCCAACGTAGTGAAAGTGGTTACGAACCGGGCGGGCGACGCCATCTATTTTTCACGGTCAACAATTCCTTGTGTGCGGCAGGCGGATGCACTTACCCCACCGGTTGAGCATTACAAGCATGTTGGATTGTACGTTTACCGCCGGGATTTCCTGTTGAGCTATGCGGAATTGCCGGTGGGGCCGCTGGAGCGCGCCGAGCGTCTGGAGCAGTTGCGCGCGCTCGAGAGCGGCTATTCCATCAGGGTGGTGGAAACCGAGTACGAATCACTGGGCGTGGATACGCCCGAGGATCTGGAACGAGTGTCGAAGCTGTTCGAAGCCTCGATGCAACTTGCGAAACCATATGGCTAAATACGTGTTTGTGACCGGCGGCGTGGTCTCGTCGCTCGGCAAGGGCATTGCCGCCGCCTCCATCGGGTGCCTGCTCGAGAGCCGCGGGATCCGGGTAACGCTGCAGAAGTTCGACCCGTACCTGAACGTGGACCCGGGTACCATGAGTCCCTTTCAACACGGCGAGGTCTTCGTCACCGACGACGGCGCCGAAACGGACCTGGATCTGGGCCACTACGAACGCTTCACTCACGCCAAGCTGACGCAGGCCAACAACCTGACCTCCGGGCGCATCTACGAGCAGATCATTGCCCGCGAGCGGCGCGGTGATTATCTGGGCAAAACGGTGCAGGTGATTCCGCACGTGACCAACGAGATTAAGGCCGCTATGCGAAAAGTGGCGGCCGACGTGGATGTGGTCATCGCGGAAATCGGCGGCACGGTGGGCGACATCGAGTCGCTGCCGTTTCTGGAGGCCATCCGCCAGATGCGCCACGAGCAGGGCCGCGACAATTGCGTCTTCATCCACGTAACCCTGGTGCCCTGGATCGCCGCCGCGCAGGAGCTGAAGACCAAGCCGACCCAGCACAGCGTGAAGGAACTGCGCGCCATCGGTATCCAGCCGGATATTCTGCTGTGCCGCTGCGAGCGCTCCATCGCACCGGAAATGAAAGACAAGATTGCGCTGTTCTGCGACGTTGATGCGCGCGCGGTGGTGACGGCGCGCGACGTGCCATCGGTTTACGAAGTGCCGCTGGTGTTCGCCGAAGAAGGCGTGGATGAGATGGTGGCGCGGATGCTCAAGCTGAACACCGGCGACCGCGATCTGAGCCAGTGGCGCAACATGCTGGACCGCATGCGCCATCCGGTAGATGAAGTCACCATCGGGCTGGTTGGCAAATATGTCGAGTACGAGGATTCCTACAAGAGCCTGAAGGAGGCGCTGCTGCACGGGGGGCTGGCGCATCAGCTCAAGGTGAACATCAACTGGATCGAGGCGGAGGGCGTCACCGGGCCGGATTGGGACAGGCAACTGGAGGGCTACGACGGCATCCTGGTGCCCGGCGGTTTCGGCAAGCGGGGCATCGACGGCATGCTGAACGCCATCCGCTATGCGCGCGAAAATCAAGTGCCGTACTTCGGGATTTGCCTGGGCATGCAGACGATGGTGATCGAGTTCGCGCGCAATGTGTGCGGGCTGGAGCAGGCGGACTCCACCGAGTTCAATCCTGGCACGCCGCACCGGGTGATCTTCAAGCTGCGCGAGCTCAAGGGAATCGACGACCTGGGCGGCACCATGCGGCTGGGGGCGTGGCCGTGCCACCTGGCCGAAGGCAGCGTCGCCCTGCAGTCTTACGCGGCGCGCGATATCAGCGAGCGGCACCGGCATCGCTACGAATTCAATCGCGAATACGAGGAGCGTTTGACCGCCTGTGGCTTGCGCATCACCGGCGAGACACCCGACCAGACTTACGTGGAGATCTGCGAGATTCCAGAACATCCGTGGATGCTGGGCTGCCAGTTCCACCCGGAGTTCAAGTCGAAGCCGCTCGAACCGCATCCGCTGTTTCGCGCGTTTATCGGCGCGGCGTATTGTTACAGGAGCCAGCGGCTGGCGCCTCTGGCGCGCCACGTGGAGGCGGGGCTGGCGCGGGGGGATTGAACATTATCCATTCTTTTGGGGCTTCTCGCATTTGACGTCTACTTGGGAGGGACGTCAGTCTTCAAGAGGTCCAAGGGAGCCCGCATGCTTAAGCGCGTCCGGAGCGGGATCACGAGCGCATCGATTTCGGCGCGCTTTTGAGGAACACGCGCAAGACGGGGCGACCCGCGCCGCTTGAATCTAAGGAGTTCCTCGCCTGTATGGCGGCGCGGCAAAACGCGCCCCTTTGCGCTTTTGAGGCACTACCCGTCATTGAACAAACCCTCCTACATTTTGCTACACTTCATGGCAAATTCGATTGCTTCACAGCGGGCGATGTCGCGCGGGATTGAGGCGCCGGCGTTTATTATTCACCGGAGCTCAGTCATAATTCCCGGCAGGCTCCATTGCATCTGCAGACTGTTAGGACCCCACCCGAACTCCGCCATCATGACCTTGCCGACATCCTCCTGGCTTTTGCCTTCCCGGATCAGGCCGGCCGCGCGATCGCGCAGCTTCTCGATGTTATTTCGATAAGCCAGCAAGCCGGCTTTGGTGGTGACAGGGCCGTGGCCGGGAATAACCGTATCGAAATCCCACTTCATGGCTTCGTTGAGCGTTTGGGTCCATGCCTTCAGGCTGCCGCCGCCCGCGTAGTCGATCAGCGGAGTCGCGCCGGCCATCATGTCGCCGGTGTGGATGGTCCGCAGCGCCGGAAAGTACACGAAAGCGTCGCCGTTGGTGTGGCCGCGGCCGAAGTAATGGGCGCGCACCTCCTTGCCGCCCAGAAAAACCGAGCACTCCTCGTTGAACACCACGCGTGCCGGGGCCATGTTGGCTGGGGCGCCGGGCTGTTTATGCTCGACAATGTTGGTTCTGGCGTTGGCGGTCGAGATGATTTCTGCGGTGGGCAGAAACGTCGCATTGCCGCCGCTGTGATCGGAATGATGATGCGTTGTGACCACGTATTTCACCGGCTGGCTGGTCACGCTTTTCACCTTCTCCATGATGCTCTCGTGATCCTGCTCGAATTTATCGTCCACCAGGATGACGCCTTCGCCGGTGACATACACCGCTACGTTGCCGCCGTCGCCTTCGATCTCGTAAAGATCATCCTTGACTTTGTTGAGGGTCAGCGCGGGAGGCTTGGTCTGGGTTTGGGTGTAGGCGATCCAGAAACCGGTGAGGAGGAGTGCGCCCGCGAGGCTACGCGCCAGGAATGTTCGGGTCATGCGTGACACTATATCAGAACGGCGGGCTACTGCTTCTGGTCCTTTTTCTCGGCGTTCTTCTCGTCCTTCTTCTCGGCCTTTTTGTCGTCTTTTTTATCGTCGGGCGGCTTGCGGGGCTTGCGCGGGACGGGCTTGGCGCTGGCTAGATCGATGTAGGCCCGAATGATATTCTCCTTCTGCGCGGGATCGAGAAGGACCTTGCCGTCGGAGAGCTGGAAGTATTTCTCCTTGGGCCGCACCGCGTAAAGCACCGCCGCCATGGCCCAGGACGGCGCGTCGTACGGCATGGGCCGGTAGACCCGGTAAGCATCCACCATCGGATGCGCGGTGGCCCAGGCGAAATCTTTGTCTAGGCTGGCCCCGGGAAAAGGCAACGATTCGCCCACCTGTCGATCGACTGTAGCGATCGGGCCCGGCCATCCGGCGCGCACCACCCGCGCGGCGGCCGGGTCGCCATCCAGCCCGATTTCAGTCATACACAGCAACCGGACCTTGCGTTTGACGAGTTCCTTGGCGTCGTACATGTCGAGGAGTTTCGCCAGGTTGGTGGCCGGCCCGCTCAACACCACCGCGGCATTCTGGTCATGGTAGGCCATGAGCGAATTGCGGATCAGGGTGGCGGGATCGGCAGTGTCGATAACGCTTTTGATGGCACTCTTGTTTGTCTCGGCCACATCCAGCATGGGCACGCCCCCGCCGGGCTTGCCATCGGCCAGCCCGACCGCCGGTGCGTGCATGAACATGGCTGCCGGCCCAGTGATAGCGCTCGAATAAAAGATGCGCAGGGCATCGCAGAAGCGGGCGGCCTCCAGATCCGGCCGGCTGATGGAGACGGCGGCGATGCGCGCCTGTTCCTTGCCTTCGAAGCCGTGCAGCATGGCCAGGGCGATCACATCGTCGATGCGGTCCATGGCCGAGTCGAAGACGATCCCTACAGGTGGCTTGGCGATGGCCGGAAACTGCATGTCAGGCGAGATCCAGCACGTCCAGCCGTCCGGTGGAATCGCCAAAGTGTTCCACGTGCACGCCCATGCGATCCATCATCGCCAGGTACAGGTTGCACATGGGCGTTTCCCTGCGGTACACGATGCGCCGGCCGGGCTTGAAGTGGTTGCCGCCGCGTCCCGCGATCAGCGTGGGAAGATCCTCATGCAAGTGGCGGTTGCCATCGGACAGCCCGGCGCCGTAGACGATCATGCAGTTGTCGAGCAGCGAGCCGTCGCCTTCCCGGATGGATTTCATCTTCGCGATCCAGGCGGCGAACTGACGCAAGTGATAGGTATTGATCTGGGTTACCTTCTCGATCAGGTCCGGCTGATTGCGATGGTGCGTCAGCGGGTGGTGGCCATCGGGGATGTCGATCTCGCGGTATGTCCGGGAGGTGCCCTCGTGCGTGACCAGGAAGGTAATGACGCGGGTCAAGTCCGACTGGAAGGCCACCGTCATCATGTCGGTCATGAGCTTGAAATGCTCGGCGAAATCCGCCGGGATGCCGTAGGGCTTCTCCATGTGCGGGTCGATCTGGGCGTTGTCGGTCTCGGCTTTTTGGATCTGCCGCTCGATCTCGCGGATGGAGGAGAGATACTCATCCAGCTTGCGCCGGTCGGTGGGGCCGAGGTCGGATTCCAGCTTGCGCGTGTCATCCGTGACGTAATCGAGAATGCTGCGGCGGTACAGATTCTGGCGGGCGCGCGCTTCGGGCGTGAGCGCCATGCCGTTGCCGAACAGCCGCTCGAACAGCGCCCGCGGGTCGAGCACAGGCGGCAATGGCTGCGTCTCGCTCTTCCATGCCAGATTGTTGGTGTAGGCGCAGGAGTAGCCCGAGTCGCAATCGCCCGCCTGCCGGGCGTCTTCCATGCCCAGCTCCAGCGAAGGGAAACGCGTCTGTTTGCCCACCTGGTTGGCGACGATCTGGTCGAACGAGACGCCGGATTTAATGTCGATGACGGTTTTGCGCGGCTGCACGCCGGTCAGGTAGGAAGCGCAACAGCGGCCGTGATCGCCCGCCCCATCGAGCAGCGCGCGCCCGGTATTGTGGGTGAGGTTGCCGAGCAGGGTGATGTCCTGGCGCAGCGGCTCCATGGGCTTCAGGATGCGCGGCAGGGCGGCGAGCGTCCCTTCGTAATCCGGGTTCCAGCCGTCCATAATGATGCCGTTGGGAACATAGACGAAGGCCATGCGCACGGGCGGACTTGCGCGGCGGGTGGCGGCAATAGCCGGCGTCATGGCATCCAGGAAGGGCAGGGCTACTGCCGTGCCCATGCCGCGCAGGAACGTGCGCCGGGGTAGAGCTTTGTTGGTAATCATCGTTGCGCGATCTCCTTCGGCTTCGCGTCTCCATCGCCCCGGCCCATCTGGAACGGAGCGCTATGCACTATCTCGAATATCAGCGATTGGAAATGGTAGCCTTCGGCCGCCAGATCGCGCTCGATGCCGTCCACTGTGCGGCGATCGTAGGGCTGCAGTCCGCGGCCCAGCGCGTAGGTGAGCATCTTCTCTGTCAGGCAGCGCGAGAACTGCGGGAGAACGGACATCAGCAGCGCGCGCATTTCGTCCGGAGTCTGGAAAGACTTGCCGCTGGGCAGCGTGCCGCTGGCGTCCACTGGAAATTTGCCGTCTTCGGTGCGCCATTTTCCGATGGCGTTGTAATTTTCGAGGCCGAAGCCCAGCGGGTCCATCTTGTTATGGCAGGATGCGCACATGGGGTCGGCGCGATGCTTCTCCATCTGCTGGCGCAGCGACATGAGAGTGCCCACGGCGCTTTCATCGAGGGCCGGCACATCCGGCGGCGGAGGCGGAATCTCCGACCCCAGGATATTGTTCAGGACATACTTGCCGCGCAGGACCACGGAGGTGCGCGTAGGGTAGCTGGAAACCGTCAGCACGCTGGCCTGGCTCAACAGGCCACCGCGCTGGCCGCCGGATAAATCCACGCGACGGAAATCGGGGCCCGAGACGCCCGCGATGCCGTAGAATTTCGCGAGGCGCGCATTCAAGAAGGTGTAGCGCGCGTCGATGAAATCGGACAAAGGCCGGTTCTCGCGCAGCACGTATTCGAAGAACATGCGCGTTTCGGTCTTCATGGCGTCGCGCAGCTCGGGCCCCCACTCGGGAAATTTGTCGGGATCGGGCTTCACCACGTCCAGATTGCGGATCTCCAGCCACTGGCCGGCGAAGTTGGCCGCGAAAGCCGAGGCCCGCTTATCCGCCAGCATGCGCCGCACCTGTCCGTCGAGCACGGCCGGCTCGTGCAGCTTTTGGTCTCCGGCCAAATTCAGCAGCTCGTCATCCGGCATGGAGCTCCAAAGAAAATAGCTGAGGCGGGAGGCCAGCTCGTAATCCGAGATGCGGTGCACGTCTTGCCGATCGGTAGGGTTGGGATCGTGCTCTATGCGGAATAGGAACTGCGGAGTCACCAGCATGGCCTCGATGGCGAGCTGAATGCCTTGCTCCGGGCTGCCGCCGCGCGAGCGCGCCAGCGACACGAACTTCATCAGGGACGCCAGTTCCTCCGGAGTTGGAGGCCTGCGGTAAGCGCGCCGGGACAGCGCCGTCAGAATCTTGCGCACGCAAGCCTGGCCGGAGTTGGGATCGCAAATCAGGATCTTCTTGCGGCTGGCGCGCTCCACATCGCTGGGGTACGGCCCGACAAACACGATCGAATTCAGAAACTTGTTCTTCTTGCTGCTGTAAGCGTCTTTTTCCGGCAGGGTCTTGACGAAATCGTCGTCAATGAAGGCCGCGCGAAAAACATGGTCGCCCGCCGGCAGGTATACGCGCACTTCGGCTTCCGAATAGGGATCGAAATAGACCAGCGTGGACGGCTTGGTTTCGACGGGCAGCGTTTTGAGCAGCGTGCCGTCCATCCAGAAGCCCAGGGTGACCGGCTTGGCGTCGGCGGTGCGCTCCCCAGGCATGCCAACACGCACGACATACTCGCCATCCCACTCCACGCGATGGGAGGCTTCAATGGTGCTCAGGTCCACGCGCCGGACGGTCTTGTCCTTCGTGTGATATTGCGCTTCGATCGGCTTCTTGGGCAGCGGATCAGCGCCCATGGCGCGGGAGGCGATGGACTCGGCGGCGTCCAGGTATTTCTCCATCAGGACGGGAGAAATGGTGAGCACATCGGCGATGTTGTCGAAACCGTAGCCGGAGTCATCGGTGGGAAAATCGCGTTCGGCGCGGAAGTCGACCGCCAGCAGGTCGCGGATGGTATTGGAGTATTCGCTACGGTTCAGGCGGCGGGCGGTCACGTGACCGGGGTCCGGCTTGGTATTACGGTCGGCCTTCTCGAATTCACCTTCGACGTAATGGACCAGCGCCTGCAACTGCGCTTCGGGCGGCCGCGGGATACCTTTGGGAGGCATCTCGCCGGCGCGGAGTTTCTGCAGTATGGCTTCCCAACCGTCGCGATAAGCGGTTACGGAATCGGGCGCCAGGAATGCTTTGATGTTCAAACCGCCGGACGACAGTTTATCGTTATGGCAAAGCGCGCACGTCTGGGAAAGCACCGGCTTTACGGCGGAGTCGTAATCCGCCGCGGCCAGCGGCAGGACAATCGCGATGGTCGATAGAAGCAGACGCACGGCATCCGGCTCCAAGGGCGCTATTGTTCTATAATACATCCCAAAATGGACCGGTCCGGATATACGCGTTTCTCGCGCAGATGTTTTCTTTCGGGAACGGTTGCCGCGCTGACTCTGCCAGGGCTGAGAGGCCAGCAGGACCCTGCGACGTACGGAGTCACGGGGCTGCTGGATGGAAGCGCGATGGTACGGGTTCAGGCAGGAGAATTCCGGATGGGATCGGCGGCCGGCGAACCTGACGAAGCGCCGGTGCATCGCGTGCACATCAGCCACGATTTTGAGATCGGCAAGTTTGAGGTCACACAGGCGCAGTGGGAAACGGTGATGATCGACCCGCATGCCAAAGCCGGCGCGGTCCGCACCACTCCGGAAGGCGCGACCGTGGGCAGCGCTCCCAGCCATTTTAAAGGCGCATCGCTGCCGGTGGAGAGTGTCTCCTGGGATGATATTCAGGTGTTCCTGGAGCGCCTGAACGCGCGCGGCCACGAGCACATTTACCGCCTGCCAACGGAAGCCGAGTGGGAGTACGCCTGCCGCGACGATTCCACCAACCTGGCCGCTAAGGCCTGGTACAAAGACAATTCCGAGGGGCATACCCAACCTGTGGGCAGGAAGCAGCCAAACGGGCGCGGCATGTACGACACGATTGGAAATGTCGCGGAGTGGGTGCAGGATTGGTATGGCGCGGGGTATTATGCGGAGAGCCCGCCAGACGATCCGCAGGGGCCGGGCGGCGGCTCATATCGCGTGTTTCGCGGAGGGTGCTGGCTCGATTCCGCTAAGTATTGCCGCGTGACAGCGCGCAATTTCGAATTCCCGGTGAGCCGGCTTCATAACGTGGGGTTTCGCGTGGTGAGGACGCTACGCGCCGCGGGCTGAGAATTTTTGATTCATGACCATCGACCTGAATTGCGACATGGGCGAGTTGGCGGACGCCGCTATCGAAGAAGCGCTGATGCCGGTGATTACCTCGGCCAACGTGGCCTGCGGCGGGCATGCGGGCAATACGGCCACCATGCGGCGGACCGTGGAAATGGCCTGGCGGCATGGCGTGGCGGTAGGCGCGCATCCGGGGTATCCGGATCGCGCCAACTTCGGACGTGTGGAGATGCCATTATCGGCGTTGCAGATCGCGGCGACGGTGTGCGAGCAACTCCGGTTCCTGGCCACGATTGCTGGCACGCTCACGCATGTGAAGCCGCACGGGGCGCTGTACAACGTGGCGGTGAAGAACCCGGAAGTAGCGCGGGCCATCGCGGAGGGCGTGACGCGCTGGGGCGGGGACGTGGCGTTGGTCGGGCTGGAGGGATCCCCGATGCTGGATATCTGGCGGGGCATGGGCCTCCGCATCGCGGCGGAGGGGTTCGCTGACAGGCGCTACGAGCCGGATGGCACCCTGCGATCACGCCGTTTCGCGGATGCGCTGATTACGAATCCCCAGGATGCCGCCGCGCAGGCAGTGCGGCTGGCGGGCGCTGGGCAGGTGCAGACCATTTGCATTCACAGCGATACACCAGGATCGGCCGAGATCGCCGCCGCTGTAGCGGATGCATTGCGCCAGGCCGGCTGGCAGCCGCGGTCATTGGGCGGAACCTATTAGTTTTTGTGCCAGTGCATGTCCCAATCGAGGTAACGGGTGCCCGCCTCGTGGACCATGCCCGCCACCGAAGAAAGGTTGGCCGCCACGTGATGCTCGAAGCCGTTCATGCAAATGTAGCGCAGCAGATCCTGTAAGCGCGGGATGCGCACCACGCCGGCGCCGCCGAACGTTTCGAGCGGGTCGCTGGTGAACTCTCCTTCGCCGACGTACGACACCAGGCTGCCCGTGCGATCGCTGGTGGAGACGCGGCAGAAGCTCATGGGTCCCGCCTTCACGCGGCCGACGCAGGTGCCGAAGGTGTTGGCCTTGCCCACCGTGCCGGCGATGATCTCCTGAAAGTCCATGCGCACGTCGGCGAAGAAATGTTTTGGCAGATTGCTGCAATGAAAGCAGACCGCCTTGTCGGGGTCGTCGCCGTAGTTGTTGTTCCAGTCGAGCAGCGCACTGGGCGTGCCGGAGGCGAGTTGCAGTGCGTACATGCCGACTACGCCGCAGATATCCACTTCACAGGCGGCCGGCAACAGGTCGTTGCTCATCATGCTCATAATGGTGCATGGCACCACGCCAAAGTATTCTTCAATGGCCGTCCAACACTGCACGGCGCTCATCACCACTTCGGTTTCCTGCATCCAGCGGTCCACCACGGCGCCGAGCTTGGCCATCTTGATCAAGGCGTCTTCCGGGATGCCCTGGGTCTTCACGTAGCTCTTGATGGCCGCCAGTTTTTGCTGCACGGCATCGTCGGAATCGCGCATACGATGGATGCGGCCTAAAATTTCGCTCAGGTCGACGGTTTCGATGGAGATGCCATGCCGCTCGAGTATTTTCTCGCTGTAGCGCACGGTATTGAACGCCGCGGGGCGCGCGCCGATGGCCCCGATGCGCACCTGACGGAGACCTCTAACTACGCGGCAGACCCCTGCGAACCAATCCAGATCCTGGCGGAAGATATCCGAATCCAGCGCTTCGGTATGCCGGGTAGTGATGGAGTAAGGGATGCCGTACTGCGTCAGATTATTGCAGGCCGACATCTTGCCGCAGAAGCTGTCGCGCCGGAACTGGATCGACATTTTAGACGCAGAATCAGGCGTAGCCTGCACCAGCACGGGGACGTTCAACTCGGCTAGGCGCAGTGTATCGGCGATGGCCCGCTCTTCGCCAAAATTAGGTAGCGTCACGATCACGCCGTCGATGCGGTCGCGATGCGCCCGGAACAGGTCGGCACACTTGTGCGACTCGGCGCGCGTTTCCACCGCGCCATACTTGCTGTCCTGGGGGCCCAGAATCAGCGGTTCTATGCCCGCGGTGGTCAATGCCTTGATGATTTCCTCGCGTCCTTCCCTGGCGAGGTGGTCGGGAAAGAAGCCACGATTCCCGACAATAACTCCCATGGTCATTGGTCGTGTCACGAGGATTACGATAGCATGCGTCGAGTTGTATCCTGCATGATATGGACTCTTCCGAACGCTTGTTCCTCAACTACTCCGTCCGCAAGCTGATGCAGCTCACAAGCCGCATCGAAGATTGCCTGGGCCGCCTGAGCGACCAGCAGATCTGGACGCGCGGCGCGGACACGGAAAACGCTGTCGGCAACCTGGTGCTGCACCTATGCGGCAACGTACGGCAATGGATCGTATCGGGGGTGGGCGGCCAGCGGGATGCGCGCCAGCGGGATGCGGAGTTCGCCGCGCGCGGCGGTGCGGCCGGCTCCAGCCTGGCTGCGGAATTGCGCGGAACCGTGGACGCGGCAGCCGCGGTACTCGGAGGTCTGGCGCCGGACCGGCTGGGCGAGAGGATCACGGTGCAGAGTTACGACGTCACAGTGCTCGAAGCGGTCTATCATGTTGTGGAGCACTTCTCCGGGCACACTGGCCAGATCATCTTTGCGACGAAGCTGCTCACGGGGGAAGACCTGGGATTTCACCGGCACTTGAAGACTACCGCAGCGCATGGGGAGCGGACGCCTTAAGGAGTCGGCCTACTTCTTAAAGAGTTTGTCGAAGGCGCTGCGGGCCGCGTCCGGGGAGGTGGGAGTTTCCACGCGGGGGACGGCCGGGGGCGGCGCCGCGGCGCTGCCGTCTCGCGCCACGGTCACCCGCGGCAAAAACAGGGTGCAGTCGTTGGCTTTGTCTTTCACCGGAATCCGTACCGGAATCGGCTTCAGACATTGGAAGCGAGTGGACGACTCAAAATGGGAGCATTGCTTACAGCAATGCAGCGCTGTGCCGCATTTCGGACAGACGCCGCTCCAGTCTACGCCGTTAGTCAGTTGCGTGGAACAGTTGAAACAACGGGCCGCGGTGACTGCCTGCACGAGGCGCGGCAGCCGCGGACCGGTGATATCGAGAGGGGGCTTAGGTCCGGGAACCCGGGGCCGTCCGTCTTCGCCGCGGCGTTCCTTGAAATCCGGGCGATCCGAGTCCATATAACCCGGCTGCCTGTACTTTCGATCGCTGTCCATGGGAAGTTCAGTACTCCAAAACCTGCCGGCGGGTGAAAAACTCTCCGACTTGGGGAGCGTCCGGTGAATCGCGCATAACCGCTCGATCACCACATCGACGGTGCAGTAGTTCACACCAGCGTGGTCAACGTCGGGTTACCGGAGGGATTCTGTGGAAAGGACCGTGACGCTCAGCACAAACAGGTCAGGAAACCCGCCAATGCTCAAATCTATATGTACCACAGATCGGCTGCCGTTTGCACGTTAATTTCGGTAGATGCAGCACCTAAGCGGCGATCAGAACGTCCAGCCTCGTTCAATTGGCGTGAATCTGAGCCTGTCTGGCTTCGATGCCGGCGATGGCGCTCTTGGCAGCGCGTGCCAAGTCGAGGGCCGGCAACAGGCCGAAACCCCGCCCGGAGGTTCCGACGGGCTGGCTGCGGGCTGCGATCTCGCGCAGGCGCGGCAGATCGCGGGCATCGCCGCAATCTCCCACGATCATCAGCGAAAGCAGCTTACGCGCCATGTCGTCGCCGGAAAGCAGTTGGCGCGCGATGGGCAGGGTGGCCGGCTCATCGAAGCGCGCCGCCCGGCTGAGTGCGGCCACGCCAGCGGTGCCGCTGCTGCCGGCCAGTTCCAGGAGATAAGGCAGCACGGCACGGTCATGATATTGGCCCAGGCCCATAACGGCGTTGGTCGCCACCAGCATGCTGGGATCGTGCGCGGCCTTCACCAGCAGTTCCATCAGTTCGGGATGCTCGAACGAACCCAACTCCCGGGCGGCTATCGCGCGCACTTCGGGCTCGGGCGCCGCCAGTGCGTTCTTGAGCTCGTCGACCGCGCCGGCTTCGCGCAGATTGCGCGCCGCGCAGGCCCGTATTATCTCGCTCGACAGCGCGCCGCGCATGGCGGCAATGGCCTCGGGCGCGCGGTTGCCCCGCAGCGCGAAGCACGCATCGTTACGCTGGGCGGCGGTGAGCTTATCGTTCAGCATGCGGCCGACCGTATCGTCCGCGGCCGCGAGGGTCCCGGCGCATATCAGCAAGCATAAATATCGTTTCATTGTGCGATCTCCTTTAAAGCAGCTTCGGCCAGCGGCGCCTGGCGCGGATCGAAACGGGCGTTCAGCGCCAGGGCTTTCTCCAGATGTTTGCGCGCCACATCGTTCTGGCCGAGCGCGCGTTCGATCATCCCCGCGTGATAGTAGAACGCCGGCTCGGGTGTACCCAATTCCAGAGCCTTTTCCTTAGCTTTGGCGGCCTGGTCGTACTTCTTGTTCTTGTAAAGCGCCCAGGCCAGCGCATCATAGGTGTATATGTCGCGCCGGCCGGACAGTTCGCTCTCGACCAGCGACAGAGCGCGATCCAGGTTGCGGTCGCGATCGGCATACGCCATGGCCAGGTTGCGATTGACGTTCAAGCCGCTGGCCTGCTCCATTTTGTTTATCATGTCGACCATTCCGGCCTGCTTGCGGGCCTCCTCCGGCTGGCGGGCCAGCGTGTAAAGATCCTGCAACGCGCCAGCATATTCCACCAACGGCACGGCGGACTGTGCCCGCTTATAACTGTCGATGGCTTCCGCAATTCTTCCCTGCGCGGCGTATGCGCGCCCCAATCCCGCGTACGCCGGATAATAGCCTGGAAAGGCCCGCAGGGCGGACAGGTAGGCGCGCTCGGCGTCAGCCACCTGCCCGATCTTGAAGTACATATTGCCCAGGTCCGCATAGCACCACGCCACGTTCTCCATCGACCGGCTGCCGGCGTTGATGGCCTGCTTCATTACCTCGATGGCGCCCGCGGCGTCGCCCGCCACGAAGCGGTAATACGACGCGCGATTGTAGCTGGAGAGATCCGGCCGCAGGCTCACCATGCGCTGGTAGGCGTCGGCCGCTTTGTCGTACTGGCCCAGCTCCATCAGGGAATCTCCCAGGGTGCCCCAGTTCCAGGGATCATCCGGCGCACTGGCGGTCAACTCGCGCGAATACTCGGCAACCTTGGTGAAATTATGGCGCTCCAACTCGATCTGGCTGCGCAGGCGCAAGGCTTCGTAATCATTGCTATCCGTGGCCAGCGCGGCGTGCACAATCTGCGCGGCGCGGTCGAGATAGCCGGGGTCCATGGTCTCGCGCATCTTCTGGATGAAGGCGCCGGCCAGCAGGCTCTGATAGTGCAAGTCACTCGGCTTGTAATTGACCAGGGCCTCGTACATTTTGATGCGCTCGTCGGTAGCCATGTTGGCCACATGGTCGGCCATGGCGCGGTCGGTCAACGTTTGCAGGAGACGGTCGGGCTCGTTGACTTGGGCGCGGAGGGCGGAGATGAGAAGTGAGAAAATGATTATCGCTCGCATTGGTTTGATCTCAAACGCGGGTTGGGCGGCCTCGGAGGCCGCCCGCAGGCACGGGCCCGCCCACTTTATTGGCCGGTTGGCATTCCCTGGCCGTTGGTTCCGTTCTCCTGGCTGTGCAGATAGCCGGCATGCGGCGGCGCATGGAACGGGAAGCGATCGAGCAGCGGGACGTCGTTGGAGTTCACGCCGTCGCCCAGCGCATTATTGGGTGCGACGTTGAACCCGCTGACGAGTACGCCCGCGGCGGCGCGCAGTCCGATATCCACCACATCGTCGCCGGGCCTCCGCCCGCCGAAGGGCCAGCCGGCGTTATCTCCGGCCAGTGGACCGAGTCGGCTCTGCTGCGCGTTGGGAACACCCGGGGTGGTCAGGTCGATACGGGTGATATCCGGCACGTAAACGCTCAACAGATCATTGCGTGGGGCCGGAGGAACGTTCAGGCTGTAGGCGCCTTTGAGGACCGCATCCACAAAAAACGGATCGGCGATCAGCGGCGCGAACTGCGCGTCGTTGGCGGGAGCGCTGCGGTTCCAATAGTCCTTCATGCCCAGCGGAATGAGCAGCTCGACGGTCAGGGGATTGCCGACACGGTCCACCTGCACATAGTCGCCGAACAGGAGCGGATCATTGGGGCTGACGCGGACGGTCACCTGCTTGCGCAGCGTCGCGGCCCAGGCCGCGATGTGGGCGTTGGGGTCGGAAGTGTCAGTGGGGACCGTGCCGTTGGCGGTGACCATGTTGATGGGCACTTCCACCGCGATCAGGCTGATGTTGTAGCCGGCGAAGCCATCCACCGCGTTGGGATACGCCGCGCCGGCGCCCTGGTCGGCGCTGCCGGACAAGACCGGCGCGGGTGCGCGGAAATTCAGATAGTCGAAGGTGGCGCCGCTATCGAAATAGAAGGCGTCGTCGCGAGGGCCGGCAAACACCCGCATACCATTGGACAGCGTAAAGATGGACGGCTGGCCCAGATTGGTCTCGTAGTTCGGGGTACCCTTCGGGCCGGTGTTGGGAGGAGCCACAGTAAGCGCGTGGCCGTTCATGTCCTGCGTAAAATAAGTGGCGGTGTTGGCGTGCAGATCGCGCACCACCACTACGTAGGATTCCTTCAACAGGATGCCCGGGTCGTCGATGCTCTGGATGGCGCCGAAATACGACACGAAAGGCGCATTCGGCGCGATGTTGTCGACGAACACGAAATCGATTTGCATGTCGGGATTGCCGTCCAGACCGCGTGAATTATTGACATTGAACCGGTACAGGACGCTATTGGAGAACTTGTAATAGCTGGGTCCATTGTCCGGATTCTGAAACCCCTGAACGCTCATGCTCATTACGACGCTGTTGGTGTGGCCTTGTTCCCAACTGCGAAAAATGTAGAAATCGTTCAGGTTGGCTGTTTGATCTTCGAGCAGCAGCGGGCCGTTGCGATGGCTGGCGGCAAAAGCGCCGGAAACCACCAGCATGGCAGCCGCGGCTGCACGGAAGGCGTTTATTCCCATTCTTCCCCTCCTGAGGGCGATGTTGGACTTCAAGAGCTATACGAGGGGGCCCGGGGTTTCGGATTTAGGGGAAAGCGGCTTTTGGCGCTAGCGGAATTTGTCCTTGGTCCGGGCTGCGAAGCGCGCGACATTGACAATGGCCCGCTGGTGGGTTCCCTCGCCGCACTTCTCTTTCTCGTCCCAGGCTTCGACCTTGAAGTTGACGCGGCGATCCTCCACGCCCGTCACTTCGGCCTTGAACGTTACCGTCATGCCCATGGGGGTAGCGGCCAGATGGAAGACATTGACGTGGGTGCCGACGGTGTCGTGACCGGCCTCCAGAAACGGAAGGACGGCGTCCCGGCAGGTGTGCTCCATCCACCCGATCATCCAAGGCGTGCCCAGCACCCGCGCGTCTTCGAGGCCCAGGAAATTGATGGCCACCTTTTCATCTACCAGAATCTTCTTTTCGTGCCTGGTTCCAACCGGTATATCCGCCATAGATTCGTGACGCTCTCAGCCTTTCAGACCCGCCAGCACGCCGCGCATATAACTGAACGAGTTCTTCATGCCCGGCAGAGGATTGTCTCCATTGATTTCGTATTCCAGATTAACGCAGCCCTGATAACCCATCTTCTGCAGCTGCTTGAAAATACCCACAATCGGCATGATGCCTTCGCCTACATCGCACTGCACGGCATGCGGCTCGAATGTGCGCAGGTCTTTGATGTGCATGTCGAAGAGGCGATTGCCGGCCTCGGCGATGGACTCCACCACGCTGGCGCCGGCGCGCGCGGAGTGCCCCACATCCATGCACAGGCCGCAGCGCGGATCCATGTTGCGCACCACTTCCAGTACCGATTGTGGCGTGGGATACTGCTTGTCCTCCGGCCCGTGGTTGTGGATGGCGATGCGGATGTTGTATTCTTTGACGAACTTCTCGACGGCGCCGAGATTGGTATGCGTCGGCGCGCAGACCATCATGGGCATGCCGCACATCTTGGCGTATTCGAAATAGCGGCGGATGTCGTCAGGGTCGTCCTTGGCCAGCGAGATGTTGCCGCCGCTCATGATAGTGAGGCCGGCGCGCTCGAATTCGCGGCGGCCGCTTTCGAGCTCCTCGGGGCTGCTGCGATACGGCAGGTGAAATTCCTTGACGCTGACGTAGGGCGTGCGCAGTTCCTTGATGCAGCGGATGGCCAGGGCGCGGCTGAATTCGCGCAGCGAGTAGCTGGCGACACCTAGCTTGATGGCGGGGACTTCTTCGGCGGCGGGCGCCGGCGAAGGCGCCGCGAGCCCTGCCATTCCGGCGGCGGCCAGAAAGCCGCGGCGATTCATTTCGAAGCGCATGATGGACCATTTTACAACCCGGCCGTGAAGGCCGGGGCCGCGAACCGCGTGTTACCTTGCCATTGATGACTAGAATCAAAAGGGTCCTGATCAGCGTCACCGACAAAACCGGCATCGCGGAGTTCGCCCGCGAGATGCGCGCGCTGGGCGCGGAGTTGATCTCCACCGGCGGCACGGCGCGTCTGTTGCGCGCATCCGGCGTGCCGGTGACGGACGTGGCGGAAATGACCGGCTTCCCGGAAATGCTGGACGGGCGCGTGAAGACCATGCATCCCCATGTGACGGGCGGGATTCTGGCGATGCGCGGCAAGCCTGAACACATGCAGGCGCTGGCCGCGCACGGTATCCGCCCTATCGACATGGTGGTCGTGAATCTGTACGCCTTCGAAAAAGTGGCCGACCGGGCGGATGCCAGCCTGGCGGAGCTGATTGAGAACATCGACATCGGCGGCCCTACCATGATCCGCTCAGCCGCCAAAAATTATCAGGATGTGGCGGTGGTGGTTTCACCGCAGGATTATGCGGAGCTCGTGGCGGAAATGAAGGCTCACGACGGCGGGCTCTCGCTCGAAACCAGGTGGCGCCTGGCACAGAAGGCGTTTCGCACCACGGCGGGCTACGATAGCGTCATCAGCGCGCGGCTGGCGAGAGTGGATGGCGGCGGACCGCTGCCCGCGGTGCTCGATGTACGCGCCCAAAAGCTGATGGATCTGCGCTACGGCGAGAACCCGCACCAATCCGCGGCATTGTACGGCAAGCCCGGCGCCGGCATCGCGGGCGCCGCGCAGCTACAGGGCAAGGAGCTTTCGTACAACAACCTGGTGGATCTGGATGCCGCGTGGCAACTGGTGAACGAGTTCGGGCAGCCGGCCGCCGCCATCATCAAGCACACCAATCCGTGCGGTTGCGCCGAGAAGGGAACGCTGGCGGAGAGCTACCGCAAGGCGTTCGAGTGCGATCCGGCGTCGGCGTTCGGCGGCGTGGTCGGGTTGAATCGAGTCATGGATGAAGAGACCGCCCGCGAATGCGCCAAGACGTTCCTCGAGGCGATTGCCGCGCCGGATTTTTCACTCGAGGCGCTGGCAGTGCTCAGCGGCAAGAAAAACCTGCGGCTGATGAAAGCGGCCGCCGGCGGCGACGAGTTGGTCGTGAAATCGATATCCGGCGGATATCTGGCGCAGACCGCGGACACGGCCCGCCTGGATCGCGCCGAGACGCAGGTGAAGACCCGCCGCGCGCCCAGTGATGAAGAGTGGATCGCGCTGGAGTTCGCCTGGAAGGTGGCCAAGCACGTGAAATCCAATGCCATCGTGTTTGCGCGCGCCGGGCAGACCGTAGGCGTGGGCGCGGGCCAGATGAGCCGGGTGGACTCGGTGAAGATCGCCGCCATGAAAGCCGCGCTCCCGCTCGCCGGCACCGTGGTGGGGTCGGACGCCTTCTTCCCGTTTCCGGATGGGGTGGAGGAAGCCGCCCGGCACGGCGCCACAGCCGTGATCCAGCCCGGCGGATCGGTGCGCGACGCGGAAGTGATCGAGGCGGCGGACCGGCTTGGGTTGGCCATGGTGTTTACGGGCGTGCGCCACTTCCGGCACTGAAGCGGCGCTGGGATGAGAGTAGGACTGGACCATGTCTGCTCGCCGCCTCTGCCGGGCTGGGAAGATCCCAGGGGGATCTGGTGTAGGCTTCGTCGCGTTGTTACTGCTGGTTTGGGGCTTCGGCGAGCCGTTCATGCACCGCTTTTATCACCACAGCGATCAGGGAGTGCCGCATCACGCAAGGTGATTGTGGCGGTGCCACCATCGGGTACAGACGGGCCGCTGACTTCGCGATGCCCACGCGGCGGCGCCGGTGCTGGTCTACGGGCGGCTGGTTACCACCGCTTTCAGGAAATCGCGGTTCATGCGCGCGATGACTTCGAGCGGTATCTCTTTCGGGCAGACCGCTTCGCATTCGCCGACGTTGGTGCAGTAGCCGAACATTTCGTGGCTGACCTGCGCCACCATGGCCCGCGCGCGGCTGTAGCGTTCGGGCTGGCCCTGCGGCAATACTCCCAGGTGGGTGATTTTCGCGGCGGTGAAAAGCGCGGCGGCGGCGTTGGGACACATGGCCACGCACGCACCGCATCCGATGCAGGCGGCCGCATCCATGGAGATGTCGGCGGTCCCTTTGGGGATCAGGATGGCGTTGCCGTCGGGCGCGCTTCCGGTAGGCGCAGTAATGAACCCCCCCGCCGCAATGATACGGTCGAAGGCGCTGCGGTCCACCACCAGATCCTTGACAACGGGGAAGGCGCGCGCGCGCCACGGCTCCAGGAACAGTTCGTCGCCGTCCTTGAAGTGCCGCATGTGCAACTGGCAGACGGTGGTGCCGCGCTGTGGCCCGTGCGCCACGCCGTTGATCATGAAACCGCACATGCCGCAGATGCCCTCGCGGCAATCGTGGTCGAACGCCACGGGCTCTTCGCCTTTCGCGATCAGACTTTCGTTGAGGACGTCCAGCATTTCGAGGAACGACATCTCCGGATTGACGTCCGGAACTTCATACCGCACCATGCGCCCCTTCTCGCTCGCATTGCGCTGCCGCCAGATATGCAGAGTGAGTCTCATCTACTTGTAGCTCCGTTGACTGGGATGGACGTAATCGAAATGCAGCGGCTCCTTGTGCACCTCCGGCGGCTGGCCATCACCGCGGTACTCCCAGGCCGCCGCGTATGAATATTCCGCATCGTTGCGGAGCGCCTCGCCATCCGGCGTTTGATATTCCTCGCGGAAATGGCCGCCGCAGGACTCGTTGCGATCCAGGGCGTCGAGGCACATCAGTTCGGCCAGTTCGAAGAAGTCGCCTACGCGTCCGGCCTTTTCGAGCGACTGGTTCAACTCCTCGCCGGCGCCCAGCACCCGCACATCGCTCCAGAATTGCTCCCGGAGCGCGGGGATTTGCTCGAGCGCGTGGCGGAGTCCTTCGGCGGTGCGGCCCATGCCACAGTACTCCCAAAGCAGTTTGCCCAGGTCCCGATGGAACGAATCCACCGAACGGGTACCCTTAATATGGAGCAGGCGGTCCGTGCGGTAGGCAACCTGGGTTTCGGCATCGCGAAACGCCGCGTGGCTGGTATCGACCTTGGCCAGGCGCGACGACGCCAGATAGTCGCCGATAGTATACGGCAGCACGAAGTAGCCGTCCGCCAAGCCCTGCATGAGCGCACTGGCGCCCAGGCGATTCGCGCCGTGATCCGAGAAGTTGGCCTCGCCGATCACGTACAGGCCGGGAATCGTGCTCATCAGGTCGTAATCCACCCACAGGCCGCCCATGGTGTAGTGGATCGCAGGATAGATACGCATGGGGGTCTGGTAAGGATTCTCGCCGGTGATGCGCTCGTACATATCGAACAGGTTGCCGTAGCGCTCCTTGATGACATGCTGGCCCAGGCGCCCGATGGCGTCACCGAAATCCAGGTAAACACCCAGACCCGATTCACCCACGCCGCGGCCTTCGTCGCAAACCGCCTTGGCATTGCGCGAGGCTACGTCGCGCGGCACCAGGTTGCCGAAACTGGGATATCGCCGCTCCAGGTAATAATCGCGCTCGGCGGGAGGAATCTGATTCGGCTGGCGCTTGTCGCCTTTGGCCAGAGGCACCCAGATGCGGCCGTCGTTGCGCAGCGATTCGCTCATCAGGGTGAGCTTGGACTGGTATTCGCCGGTCACCGGTATGCAGGTGGGATGGATCTGGGTGAAACATGGATTGGCAAACAGAGCGCCCTTCTTGTAAGCCCGCCAGATAGCAGTGGTATTGCAGCCCTTCGCGTTAGTCGAGAGGTAATAGGCGTTGCCGTAGCCGCCGGTGCCAAGCACCACGGCGTCGGCCACCCAGGACTCGATCTTGCCGGTGATGAGATCGCGCGTGACGATACCGCGGGCGTTGCCGTCGATCACCACCAAGTCGAGCATTTCGTGGCGCGAGTACATCTTGACCTGCCCCGCGCCGATCTGGCGTTCCAGTGCCTGGTAGGCGCCCAGCAGCAATTGCTGGCCGGTCTGTCCGCGCGCGTAGAAGGTGCGGGAGACCTGCGCGCCGCCGAACGACCGGTTATCCAGCATGCCGCCGTACTCGCGCGCGAACGGCACACCCTGCGCCACGCACTGATCGATGATGTTGACGCTGATCTGCGCCAGCCGGTAGACATTGGCTTCACGGGCGCGGAAGTCGCCGCCCTTCACGGTGTCATAGAAAAGGCGGAACACGCTGTCGCCGTCGCTGTGATAATTCTTGGCCGCGTTGATGCCCCCCTGCGCGGCGATGGAATGCGCGCGGCGCGGGGAATCCTGGAAGCAGAAGCACTGCACGTTGTAACCCAGTTCGCCGAGCGTGGCTGCCGCTGATCCGCCGGCCAGCCCGGATCCCACCACGATGATGTTGTACTTCCGCTTGTTGGCTGGATTCACCAGCTTCAGATTGAACTTGTGCTTGTCCCAGAGGGTCTCGATGGGGCCGTCCGGGACTTTGGAGTCGAGTTCCATATGCATGTGTTATGACAGCGTGAGCACGCCCAGCATCACCATCAAAGGAATCGAAATATTGCCGATGGCCACGAACCAGGCGAAGGCCGCCGCGAACTTCTTCAGGAGGGGCGTGTATCGCGGGTGGCTGATGCCCAGCGACTGAAACATGCTCCAGAGGCCGTGGTAGAGGTGCATACACAGCAGCGCCATGGCGATGATGTAGAAGATGGCCACCGCGGGATGCTGGAATCCGGTAATCACGTTGGCGCGCACATTGCCTTCCTCGAGCGGCAGCACGCTGCCGGTGGTCAGGTGCAGCACGTGGAATATGACAAACGCCGCGATGATAGGGCCGCTCCAAATCATGGTGCGGGCCGCGTAGCTGGCGGGCAGGTCGTCCTTCTTCGTGTAGGCTTCGGGGCGTGCCGCCCGCTTCAGCAGCCACAACTGCACCGAAGCGGTGATGTGCAGGACCACGGCGGCCAGCAGTCCGCAGCGCACGACCCAAAGCAGGACTGCGTGCGCATGCAGGAAGTGGGCGTAGTTGTTGATCTGTTCCGGATTCGACGAATAGATCTGGAGATTGCCGATCAGGTGGCCGAGCACGTAGCCGAACAGGATCACGCCGCTGACGGCCATCACTACTTTCTTGCCGATGGTGGAATCGTAAAACCCGATAGAGCGGCTCAGTTGACCGCTGGTGGCGATGGCACTCATTTCACATTCAGTATATCTGGATGCGAATAGGCGCAGCAAAAACCCGGGTACCCGACCTCAGGGTTTGGATGGCGGCTTGGCCTTCCCGGCGGGCCTGGCGGGCGCCGGCCTGGCATTCCAGAAGTCCGGATCTCCCGCTGCGAATTCTTTCGAGACGTAGCTCATCCGCGGATTGAACTCGAAAAGCAGAGCCTCGCTCGATTGCACCAGTTCCGCGGCCAACGCATCAAAATGCTGCCGGTCGCGTTCGCCCATGACCTGGCGCGCGGCGGCGGTGCGGGCGGGGGCCTCGTCCACCCGGGCCAGGGACTCCATCGGCTGGAAAAGCAGGTATGTTCCAGCGGGCGCGCCGGAGAGCACCTGATAGGCCAGCACGGGCTGGCTGGAGCTCGATTTTTCGTAGCCCGAGATCAGCAGCCTGGCAGCCTGCACCAGGTTCCCATCGTGCCCATACTTGATGCGCAGAATGGTTGTGGACATGTGCCGGCACTTAGCCATATTTGAAACGGCCTCCGCCGCGTGATAGCTCAACTCGCCGCGGAATACGGCCAGCCATGTGCGCGAGCCGGTGCGCAACTCCCCATCCGTCGCATTGGCCACTTCCAGATCGGAGGCTATCGCCGAGCTCTGCACGTCGGCGCGGGCTTTCTCCATCCCGCCGAACGATTCGTAGGGCTCCAGAAACCAGGCTTCCGAGGG
>DATGGM010000296.1:0-2492 GCA_035308525.1 Bryobacteraceae bacterium | reverse complement strand
GTGGATGATCCACATAGCGTGGACCAAGCCGAATCCGATGCGGAGCGGCGCACGGCGGTGGAGTGGTTCAGTGGCACCATGTCCACGCGCTTGAACGATCTGGCCACGGGCCATAAGGTGGTCATCCAGCAACGGCTGCACGAAGACGATCTGACCGGTGACCTACTAGCCAAGGGCGGTTTCGAGTGGCTGTGCTTGCCGGCGGAGTTCGAGCCTGAACGGCGGTGCAGTACTCCCATCTGGAGTGATCCGCGGGTGGAACCCGGTGAGTTGCTGTGGCCGGACAAGGTCACCGCGGCACAATTGGAGTCTCTCCAGAACTCGCTGGGCTCCTACCGCTACGCCGGGCAATACCAGCAGCGGCCGGCGCCCGCCAGCGGGGGGATCTTCCAACGGCACTGGCCGCGCTTTTGGAAACCCGCGCACATGGATTTGCCTCCCGTGCCGGTGCGCATGCCGGATGGGCAGGTGATCGGAGTCCACGCGATTCCGCTACCGGAGGAATTCGACACCCAGATCCAGTCGTGGGACCTGGCCTTCAAGGACAAGGCCAGCAGCGACTATGCAGTCGGGCAGGTGTGGGGTGCCAAAGGCGCGGACCGCTTCCTGTTGGATCAGCGCCGCGAACGGATGGATATGCCGGCGACTAAGAATGCCATCCGCAGCATGTCGGCGAAGTGGCCCAAGGCGGCCGCCAAACTGGTCGAGGACAAAGCCAACGGTCCGGCCGTCATCCAGGAGTTGCAGCATGAGATATCGGGACTGATCGAGGTGACGCCGGAAGGCGGCAAACTGGCCCGCGCCCACGCTGTGTCGCCCCAAGTCGAGTCCGGCAACGTCTATCTTCCACACCCCGCCATCTGCTCGTGGGTGGAGGCGTTCATCGAGGAACTCATGACGTTTCCCAACAGTCGCCACGATGACCAGGTGGATGCCATGACCCAAGCCCTCAACCGCTTGCGAACTATGCGGGGGAGCCTCTCGGCGCCAGAATCCGAAATCGTAGTGCCACCCATGCGGTCCACCCCAGACAGTTGGCCGCAGGTGTTCGCTATGGTGGTTACGCCCACAGTCGTGGCCGCGCTGTGGGGCGCATGGGATCCTAACGGGGTCATCTACCTGTACGCCGAACATGTGATGCCGCATGGCGAGCCGGCGGAGAACGCCCGCGCCATCAAACGCCAGGGTGATTGGATACCGGGCATCCTGCACGTCCCGTCAATCACAGGGTGGTCTATCGAAAAGTCCCGCATCAGCGAACTCTACCGGCAACAGGGCCTGCGCGTGACGGGCGTCAAGATGGGGGAAGAGACAGGTGTGTACCATCTTTGGCAGTTGCTGGCGGCGCAGAAGCTCAAGGTGTTCAACACCCTGACCAGATTTCTCTCCGAGTATCGGGTTGGGGATGAGGGTGCGCCGCTGTTGCAGTGCTGCCGGGCGTTGCTGGTATCTGGTCGGCACTACATGCGGGCCAGGCCGGAGCCGGAAATGTATCGCATGCCGCCCCCTCGCCCGGGGCCGAACAGCTGGATGGGGTGATGGAGACGAACTCTATGGTTGGCTCGCGAGCAAGGACCGCGAGGCCTTGTAAGCGAGCATGGAACGCAGAATGAGCGATCAGTATGGGTGCATTAATCCAATACGACCCGCAGGGATGGGACAGGCTGAAGGCCCTGGCACTGGATAGCCTCACTTCGCCGCATTCCCGGCGATCCTATGAATGCGCGCTGGATCATTTCCTGGGCTGGTATCGTGCGGCACCCCGTCCACCCCTATCGAAAGGCTGTGGTGAACGCGTATCGGGCCCACCTGCAGGCGGAGGGTCTATCCGCGTCTACGGTCAACGTGCGGCTGTGTGCCTTACGGAAACTGGTGTCGGAAGCTGCCGATAACGGGCTGATGGCTCCCGAATTGGCGGCCGGCATCGCGCGGGTGCGCGGCATCGCTTGGCGCGGCGTGCGGTTGGGGAATTGGCTGGATGGCCACCAGGCGGAGCGCTTGATTAAAGCGCCCAATACGGGGACTCTTACCGGCAAGCGGGATCGTGCTCTGCTAGCCGTTCTGCTCGGTTGTGGATTACGGCGTGCGGAGGCGGTGCGGCTGACCTTCGATCACATTCAGCAGCGGGAGCAGCGTTGGGTAATTATCGATCTGGTGGGCAAGCATAACCGGATGCGATCGATCCCCATGCCGGGCTGGGCAAAGACGGCGATCGACGAATGGAGCACGGCTGCGGGAATTCACAGCGGGCGGGTCTTCCGGCCGGTCAACCGGGGGGGGCGACTGACTCACCAATCGCTGACCGACAAGTGCATCTGGTTTATCGTGCGCAAGTACGCGCGGGCGCTTGGTGATTGTGATGCTCCGGCGTGGCCCACTGTGATGCCTTGATTCGGCCCACCTGGATATTGACAATTCTACGGCATTTTGGTCGGAGTGCAAGCGCTAACCAACCAAACCCACTTATCCAATACTGAGGACGCCCTGCCACA
>DATGGM010000295.1:0-35251 GCA_035308525.1 Bryobacteraceae bacterium | reverse complement strand
GTGGTGCGCGGCGATCGTGGCGGTGAACCCGCAGGCGATTAGTGCCAGGACTTGTTGTTGTGGCGTGGTGAGTGATGGTTGGAGGGACATGGTAGCCTTCTCGTTCACTATGAAAGCATGGGGATTGGGGGCGGCGGGTGGGGATTGTGGCAAGTGGTTGTGGGGGAAGGGGATGTTCTCTTGCCTGGGGCGTGATTTGGGTACACCTGGTTGTCCCAACCACTCAGCAGGCCTGAAATGCGTTGGCACGGAGCCGAGTGAGCTATATGCTCATCGCGCGAGACTCGCGCCCGTTCCGGCTCCGGATGTCTCTGAGTTCAACCGCTTCGTCCGCATTTCCAACGACGGAGACCGTTTGGTCAGGTCTTCCTTCGTCGGTGAGCCGGGCATGCGGCTATGTTTCACAACAAAGCGCCGGAAGTCCTTCGGCGTCATACGCCGCGCCTCCCGGAAGCGCCGGTTAAAATTGGACAGATTAGAGAACCCTGCCTCGGAGGCAATTACGCTGATAGGCCGGTCTGTTTCCACCAGCAGCATGCAGGCGCGCCCGATTCGCAACCTGCCCAGGTAATCACTCAGGTTCTGCCCGACATGGCGTACAAACAACCGGTGCAGGGATCGCGGCGACAGGTTACCCACCGAGCACAAATCTTCCACCCGGATCGGCTCCGCGAACCGCTTGTGTAACAGATTCAGTACCCGGGTCAACTGCTCAGATTCGATGGAGGCTTCAGGCCGAGCCGTAATCTGCGTCGCCAGGGGCGTCGCCTCGATATCGGCTAACTCGCTCAGCAGTTCCAGCGCTGTTTCGAGACGTTGGCGCGGCGAATCCGACAGCAAGTCCGGCAGGCGCGACTCCATCCGGGCTCCCGCCGGCTGAAGAAAACTGAGTCCCGGGGCCGCTCTTTTCAGCAATCTCCGAAGACCGGAGAATTCGGGGCATACATCCGCCAGCCGGAGAGCCCAAGTTCCGGTGAACCAGACCACCACGGCGGTGTGCGGGCTGCTCTCATCGATCGCCGACGTGGATGCCCAGGTGTGCGGCATGTCCGAAGGCACCAGAACCAAGTCCTGCGAATCGTACGGGCCAATATGATCGGCGATGAACCGCCACCCGCGGCTATTCAGCGTCAGGGTTAATTCGTACTCCGGATGGTGGTGCCACTCGAAAGGAATCGTGGGTATTTGCCGGTTATATATGCGAATGGAACAGCCCTTCGGAAAGGTAATGTGTTCGAATTGTAGCTTCAATCATCCACCCCCCGGTTCGGACGTTTACCGCTCCCAGGCTGTCCGAATTGTATCGGAAATTGGCCTCTCTCTGTCAGCCCCGCTACAAGCGCCGCCCTACAATCTCCACATAGGCGACGAGAAGGGCCGCGGCCCCTCCCGGAACCCTGGGACTGTCTAACTCGAGGAAACAAAAACCATGCCGCTTGAAGTTGAGAATCTACCCGAAGCCATCGGTCAGGTAAAGAGGAACCTGCGGAAAGCGCTTCCAAATCATGCGGAGGTCTTTCGCGATACCGAAGCCGAATTGCGCCGCAGAGTTGCGCAGATCGTAAATGAACGCGACGCCGGCGAGCCGGTTATCCCGATCGTTACGTACCCGGACATCGCGCGCGGAGGGGTGGCGCCGGACACGATTGCCAGAATCAAAGACCGCGGCGCGTGCATAATCCGAAATGTTTTCGCGCCCGAGCAGGCGTGCGCCTGGAATGAAGAGATCGGCAGGTATGTGGAGGAGAACCATTTGGACGAGAAACTCGCGCATGCCGCCGAAGATAAGTATTTCGGCAACCTGGGGATGAGCAAGCCCCAGATCTACGGCATTTATTGGTCGCGTCCCCAGGTGCAAGCCCGCCAAGCGGAATCGCTCACCCGAGCGCGCATCTTTATGAACCGCCTGTGGCGTGCCGAAAGCGAGGGCCGCCGTCACTTCGATCCCGAGCAGACGCCGGTGTACGCCGACCGCATCCGGCGGCGGCCGCCCGGATCCACCTCCCTCGGCATTTCGCCGCACTGCGATGGCGGTTCGGTGGAGCGCTGGCTCGACGAGAATTTCCGCAGTGTCTACCGCCACGTGTTCGCGGGCAACTGGCGCGATTACGATCCCTTCGATGCCGCCTTTCGGCCGGATGTGCGCGAGATTCCTTCTCCGGCCGTCTGCTCCATGTTTCGCACCTTCCAAGGCTGGACCGCTCTGACGCGGCAAGGCAAAGGGGACGGCACGCTGCAGTTGATCCCGATCGCGAACAGCATGGTGTACATGCTCCTACGTGCGCTGCAGGACGACGTTCCCGAAAGCGACTTGTGCGGGGCGATGCCGGGCCGGGCGCTATCGGTGCTGCCGCAATGGCACGCTCCGCTTCTCGAAGGGCTCACTTCGATCCCGGTGATGGAACCCGGCGACGCGGTGTTCTGGCTCTCCGATGTGGTGCACGCGGTCGAAGACGCACACAGAGGGCCGGGTTACAGCAATGTCATGTATATCGGAGCGACCGTAGGGTGCGCCAAGAACACGTCCTACATGGCCCGGCAAGCACCGGCCTTCCTGGCTGGCCGGACTCCGCCGGATTTCGCTCCCGACGACTTCGAAGTCGATTTTCGGGGACGCGGTACGGAGAACGATCTTACCGCGCTCGGAAGAAGCCAACTGGGGTTGCCGCCCCAGTAGCGGTAAACGTGGCGCTCTAAAATGCTGCGCCACCAAACCGAATTGAGGAGTTACGGGTTTATTATGCCGAAAGCAATTTTGGTGGACCCGGAAGAGGTTCTCGCACGGGGGAGCATCCGTTGTTCAGTTCAGTTCACCCGGCTGTCTCTAGGACCCGTCCTCGACAAATTGCCTTAGCCGGCCAAGCGCATCATCCCATTGCCGCGAAATGACATCGAGATAGCGGCGGGCGTCCGCCAGGCGATTCCGGTTCAGCCGCCACACGCTTTCACGCCCGCGCCGCGTGCAGTCGGCCAGGCCCGAGCCCTGCATGACCCGCAGATGCTTGGTGATCGCCTGGCGCGTGACGTGGGAGCCGGCGGAGAGCCGGGCGATGGACAGCGGCCCTTCATCCGAGAGACGCGCTACCAGCCGCAGACGCGTCTGGTCGCCCAGCGCCGCGAAAAGCGGCGCGGAGTGCTTCGTCCCGGTGCGGGTGTGCGAGCTAGGGCGTGCGGCCAACGTAGACCTCGAGCACCTTCACCATCGCGTTCCAACCCTGCTCGTTCGCACGGAGAGCGCTGGCACGACGCGCCAGCGGGATTTGGCCGAAACCGGATTCGGTTACGGTGAGCAGGACGCCTTCGGGTACTTTTTCCAGGGCGAAGACCACCAGAGTGGTAGGCTCGGCCGAGTAGTCGACGCCGGGATCCACGGAATTGGGATGCCACCGGAAGGAGATGAGGCGTTCAGGCTCCATCCGCTCGACGACAATCTCAAACGCCAGGCCCGCGTACTGCTTTTGGGCGCGGCCGATTTCCGGATCCACCGTGGTGGGAGAGATGACGCCGTGAACGCGGGCGCCGGGCGCGAAGGGGCCATCGAACTTCACGCCGAACCAGGTCCCGAAGTCGGTGGAGTCGGAAAGGGCGCGCCAGACTCGCGCCAGCGGAGCGCGCAGCAGGATCTTCTTCTCGATGCGGCCGGTATTCATATATGCAACCTTCGGGTTGCAGAATAGCAGGTTTCGCGGATGAAATGCAACCACCAAGTTGCATGACAAGATGGCCCGCAGCCGGTCGCCCCGCCTTAGCGGATGCTACAGTAGCAAGATAAACGCCCATGACCCGCTGCATTTCCTGCGCCTCGGAGATCCCTGATACGAGCCGTTTTTGCCTGGCTTGCGGCAAGCCCGTGGCGGATAACTCCGAAACGGCGGTGATGGTGATGGCCGCCACGCCGTCCGGCGGGGAATCGCGCGCCGCCAGCGTGCCGGCGCGGGTCTCCTCCGGCGAAGGACTCTTTGCCGCCGGGATGGTGCTGGCCGCCCGCTATCAGGTCATCGGGTTGCTGGGCAAGGGCGGCATGGGCGAGGTCTACCGGGCGAACGACCTGACCCTCGATCAGCCGGTGGCCCTGAAATTCCTGCCGGAATCCATGGCCCGCGATGCCGGCATGCTGGCGCGCTTTCACAATGAAGTGCGCGTGGCGCGGCAGGTTTCGCATCCCAATGTCTGCCGCGTCTACGATCTGGGCGAAGTGAACGGCCGGCCGTACCTGTCGATGGAATACATCGACGGCGAAGACCTGGGCTCGCTGCTGCGGCGCATCGGCCGCCTGCCCGCCGACAAGGCGGTGGAGTTCGCGCGCCGCATCTGCGCCGGCCTGGCCGCGGCGCACGATAAGGGCGTGCTGCACCGCGACCTGAAGCCGTCCAACATCATGGTCGACAGCCAGGGCCGGGTCTTCATCACGGATTTCGGACTGGCCGCCGTCACGGGAGAACTGCGCGAGGCGCAGGCGCGCGAAGGCACGCCGGCCTACATGGCGCCGGAGCAGCTTTCCGGCAGCGAGGTGACCGCGCGCAGCGACATCTACGCGCTGGGCCTGGTGCTGTATGAGATGTTCGCGGGCAAGCGGCCGTTCGAAGCCGGAACGCTGGCCGAGATGATCCGCTTGCAGCAATCGTCGACGCCGGCCAGCCTCACCACCGTGGTCAAGGACCTGGACCCGGCGGTGGAGCGCGTGATCCGGCGCTGCCTGTCGGCCGATCCTCGCCAGCGGCCGGCCAGCGCTCTGGCGGTAGCCGCGGCGCTGCCGGGGGGCGACCCGCTGGCAGCCGCTCTGGCCGCCGGCGAGACCCCTTCGCCCGACCTAGTGGCGGCCGCCGGCCAGGCAATTGGGTTGCGGCCCCTGCCGGGTATCCTCTGTATGGCCGCCACCGTAGCGTGCCTGGTTGGGGTCATGTTCCTGGCGCCCCGCGTAAACCTGGTGACCAGGGTAGCCATGGACCATCCTCCGGTGGTCCTCGCGGAGAAGAGCCGCGATCTTGCCCGGGCTCTCGGATATCTCGATAAGCCGGTCGGGGTGGCCTACGGTTTCAACTACGATCGCGACTACCTGCAATATGTGGAGCGCATCGATAAATCGCCGGACCGCTGGGAACATCGCCTGGGCAACTCGCAGCCGTCCATCATCGATTTCTGGTATCGCGAGAGCCCGCGTTCACTGGAACCCGCGGCGTTCGGCCCAAGCTCCGTCTCACTTGACGACCCGGCGTCCACCATCTCCGGCATGGTTTCGATCTCGCTCGATCCGCAGGGCCGCCTCATCGAGTTTGACGCGGTGCCGCCGCAGGTGGACAAGACCTCAGGCGAGGCGCCGCCGCCCGATTGGAAGCGCCTCTTCGATGCCGCGGGTCTCGACATATCGCGTTTCTCGCCCGCGACACCGCAGTGGACGCCACTGGGCATTTGCGACGCGCGCGCCGCCTGGACCGGTTCGCTCGGCCAGGCTTCCAACCCGGTACGCGTGGAGGCGGCCGCCTGGCGCGGCAAGCCCAGCTACTTTCAGATCGTGGGGCCCTGGACCCGTCCGGCGCGCATGCAGTCCTTCCAGCTCAACGCCAACCTGAAGACATTCGTGTTCGTCGGCTTGGGCATCGCGGCGCTGCTGTTGACGGCCGCGGTGTTGCTGGCGCTTCACAACCTGCGCCGCGAGCGCGGCGACCGGCGCGGCGCCGCACGCCTGGCCGGCTTCACGGCCACCGCGTGCATGTTGATCTGGGTGTTCGGCGGCTCCCACGTAGCGGCCCTGAGCGAAATCATCCTCTTCCTGGGCGCCTTGGGCTTCGCGCTGTTCATGGCCGCGTTCGTGTGGGTTCTCTACATGGCCGTGGAGCCCGTCGCACGCCGCCGTTGGCCGCAGAGCATGATCGGCTGGACCAGGCTGCTGGCGGGCGGCTTTCACGACCCGCTGGTCGGCCGCGATCTGCTGGTGGGATTGGCCTTGGGGATGGTTTCCGGACTGCTGGCGGAGTTCCATGAGTTCGTAGCCCTGCGCTCCGGTTCCACCGTCAACCCTACGGTAGTGCTGGATTCGCTGCTCGGCGTAAGCGGTGTGATTGGGGCATTCCTGACGGCAATTCCCAACAGCGTGATTCAGGCGCTCGTCGGGTTTGTAGTCATCTTCGGGTTGCGCGTGGTCCTGCGGCGCGACTGGCTGGCGGCCGTGGCCTTTGGGCTCCTGCAAGTCGGGTTGGCCTCCCTGGCCGTGACGGCCGCTCCAGTGACCTCGGCAGTCTTTGCCGCCGTACGGACAGCCCTGGTCGTTTTTGTGATGTTGCGCTTCGGACTGCTGGCCCTGATTGCAGCCTCCTTCACGGCCGTATTGATGATCCTGTTTCCCATCACCGCGGATTTCTCGGTCTGGTACGCGGGCGCATCCCTGTTCGCCGTGCTCAGCGTGATCGCCCTGGCAGCCTTTGGATTCCACGCATCGCTGGCCGGCCGGCCGCTGTTCGGCGACGCGGACCTATAAGTTACACGGCCGGCTTAAGGCACGGGGGCCGGCGCCGCATACGTCGACAGGCGCGGTGGCCGCGCGTCGGGCTCCAGCAGCCACGCGGCGCGATCCGGATAATAGCGGCGTAGCTTTTCGTTCTCTTCCCCGCCCAGGTCGCGCGCCCACACCACCGGCGCCCCGTCGATAGCCGCCGCATTGTAGACCCACTCGTCCTGGAAGATATGGTGCGGCCAATAGCGTACGAATACCAGTTGCTTGCCGGGCATCACAGCGAGTTGGCTGTTGATTTGAACGCGGCGCTCCAGATTTCGCAATGCCAGGGACCACTTGTCGCCGCTGAAAACATGCAGGCCGTATTCGAAGGCAAACTGCCCGAAGCACAAGAGGAAGATGACGCGAGCCGCCAGCGGGCTCAGCCGGTCTAATTGTTGAAGCCCGGCGATGCTGATCAGGACAAACAGGCACGCCACCCCGGCCATATAGTGATATTGGAATGCCGGAAAGAAGTTGACTCCCAGGGCAAAGATCAGCGAACACAGAAACACCCGCGCGTAGCGTGGCTGCCGCAAAGCGAGAAAAGAAAGCGGCAGCACCAGGTATAGCGGCGGCATAAAGAAGAATCGATAGTAGCGGATGCGGTACGCCAGCCGCCGCAGATAGCTTCCCATGGTTTCCTCGCGCTCCCCGCGAAAGGAAAGCTGCATCTTGTAATCCAGTTCCTGTTCGCGGGTCAAAGGGAGGTGCGGTTCCGGACTCGGCTGGAATGTCAGGGCCGCGGGCACCCCGTATTGATACTGGCTCAGCGTATAGGGCAGGGTAGACCAACTGCCGGTTACCTGCTTGTTCTGGAGCACAGTGACGCCTATGGCGGGCAGCACGACTAATGCCGCGACTGACAAAGACCTGGTCAACGGCCGCCATCCGGGAAAGACGAACAGGGCCACGCCGATCAACAGGAAGATCGATTCGTAGGGACGCGTGAGCAGGTGGATCGCCAGGCCCAGGCCGAGCAGAATCGCGCCGCCCACGCCGCCGCCCCGCCGCAGGCGCGGCAGCGCCCCGAAAACCAGGCAGCCGGCGACCGCGGGGAGCGCCCCGCCCCAATAGCTGTTCATCCACTGGTTCAGCGGGCCGAACTCCATCACCGCGAGCAAGCCGCCCGCCAGCGCCCAGCCCGGAGTGGTCCACGCCCGCAGCGTCCAATAGCATGCCGCGCCGAGGGCCGCCACGGCCAGCACGACACCGGCCCAGGCCGAGCCGAAGATGATCCAGCCGAGCGCCAGCAAAAGGCCTTGCCCGATCGGGTAGATTGAGCTGTAGGTGGGCTGTTGCAGCACGAAGAACGTTTCGAAGAATTGAGAGAGCGGGTGCGCCGGGTTTGCCAGGCGGAAATGCCGCAGCGTGTCCGCAACCAGCAGATGGCTGAATTCGTCATAAATATCCGGTACGGGTGCGGGATGACGCGGCAGAAGCGCCAGCCGCAGAACCACCGGCAGGGCGGCCAGCAGCAGCATGGACCAGGCGGGCTTTTGCGCCAGCCGCTGTGCAAAAGGCTCGATCAGCGGACGCCATGCCAGCGCGAACGCCAGCAGCAGCGCCGCCAGCGCCAGCTCCATCAGGTCGCTGGCGCCCATGCCGAACGGATTATTGAATGCCAGAAGCCTACACCATAACAGATCAGGAGCGCATGGCACGCGCGGCGAATTATTTCGCGTGGCAGGCCCGCCTGGTAGCGCCCGCGCTGGGACAGCGGGTGGTTGAGGTGGGCTGCGGCATCGGCAACTTTACCGGATGGCTACTGGACCGCGAGCTGGTGGTCGCGGTGGACGTGGAGGCGGCCTGCAGCGAGCGGCTAAAGGAGCGATACTCCGGCCGGCCGAACCTGCACGCGCTGGTGTGCGAACCGGGCAGCCGCACGTTCGCCGGTATTGCCCGGTTCGGTCCCGATTGCTGCGTCTGTCTGAATGTGTTGGAGCATATCGAAGACGATCGCGGCGCTCTGGAGGCCATGGCGTCGATCCTGCAGCCCGGGGGCGCTATCCTGCTACTGACGCCCGCCCACCGGTCGCTCTATGGCCCTATCGACCGGAACCTGGAGCATTTCCGGCGCTACGACCGCCCCGCAATAACCGCCCTGGCGCGCGCCGCCGGCCTGGGCATCGACAAGCTCCACTACGTGAACGCCATCGGCTTCTTCGGCTGGTGGATCAACGCGCACGTTTTCCGCCGCCAGCAGCAGTCCGCGGTTCAAATCGAAATATTCGACCGATGGATTGTGCCGTGGATGTCGCGTCTGGAGGCCATCGCGCCGCCGCCTTTCGGCCAGTCGCTCTTCGCGGTTCTGCGGAAGCCATGAAGGTCTCCATCATCATCCCGGTCTACAACGAATTCCGCACCTTCAGCCAGGTCCTGGAGCGCGTTCGTCAGGCGCCCCTCCCGGCGGGCTGCGCCATGGAGATCGTGGTCATCGACGACGGGTCCACGGACGGCACCGCGCGCACGCTCACCGGCGTGGTGCATCGGCGCATCGCGCACGCCGGCAAGGGGTCGGCGATTCGCACCGGAATCGGGGTGGCCACCGGCGATATCGTGTTGATCCAGGATGGCGACCTGGAGTACGATCCTCGCGATTATGTGCGCCTCCTCGAACCCATCGTCAACGGACGGGCAGACATTGTCTATGGATCCCGCTTTCTCGGAGAGCCCCCGTCGATGGCGCGCCGGAACCGCATCGCCAACCGGATTCTGACCGCGGCGGCCAATCTGCTGTACAACGCGCAACTGACCGACGAGGCCACCGCATACAAAGCGTTTCGCGCCACGGTCCTGCGCCGGATTCCCCTGCGCTGCCGCCGGTTCGAGTTCTGTCCTGAGGTTACCGCCCGGGCGCGCCGCATGGGCTACCGCATTCACGAAGTGCCGGTCAGTTACAACGCGCGCGGCATCGCGGAGGGCAAGAAGATCCGCGCCCGCGACGGCTGGGAAGCCTTGTGGACCCTGCTGAAATGGCGCGTGGTTCCTGGTTCCCGCCTAAAGTAGCCGCTTCATCCGCCGATAAGAGATTTGGTGTGTCCGCCAAGGGAGGGCTCACCATTTTTGCCGGTTGAGGTTGCGATGCGCCTTTTACGGATTCTTTTGCTGCTGGCCGGCACTTTAGCATTGAGTGCCGACGATACTTCCGCGGACCCCGCAACCTCTGTCGCGCCGGGCGAAGCCGCCCTGTCAGGAGATATGCCCGTGGCGGAAGCCGCCTCGCTGATTGTGCCGGCCAATGCCACCCTCTCCCGGAGTCCTTTGTTGCGTGGCTTCGAGTGTGTCGGGGGCGTCCGCAACGCGCTCAACCGGCGGTACAGTTACCCGACCACATGGCCCCTGAACAACACTGCGGATCAGATCCCGGCTGACGGCCGTGCGGCGTTGGTGAAGCTGATCCGGACGCATGGTGAATAAGACAGATGATCTCCCGCCGCTCCATGTGCGCCGCGTTAGCAGCCCCTCTTGGCTGGCGCGCTCTATGGGGCGGCCCGGTAGCCGGCACGGCCCCCGCATCGAAGCGTGTGGCGGTGGTGTTTCCATCCGCTCTCGATCCGTGCGCGGAGGCGGTGAAAGGTCTGCGGCTGCGGCTGCCGGGCGATAGTGTCGCGCTAAATCTGCTGGATCTGAACGCCGCCAACTTCGCCTCGGACTTTATCCAGGAACTGGCGCGCAAGCCATCGGTAGTGGTAGCCGTGGGTTCGGAAGCGGTGCGGGCGGTACACGGACGGTCATCGCCGGCTATGACCATCTCCACGATGACGCTCGAGGTCGATCGCACCGGGTCGCTCCAGACCGTGCGTGCGGGAGTCTGCCTCGACATCCCGGTGCGCACGCTGCTCGCGGAACTTCACAGGCTCTTCCCGAACAGGACGCGCGTGGCAGTCATCCGGAATCCCACCCGCCGCGACCCTTCCGCCGCGCAGATTCGCAGCCAGGGCCCGGATTTCACGTCGATCGAGAGCGCCGATTGCGCCGCGCCTGATGAATTGCTGCCGGCGTTCCTCAGTTTGCGCAAAAAGGCGGATCTGGTCATCTGCTTTCCCGATGGAACTCTTTACAACAGCGCGACGGCCCGCCCTCTGATCATGGCCTCCCTGGAAAACCGCTTGCCCATCGTGGGTTTCTCGCCCGCCTTTCTGCGCGCGGGCGCCGCGGCGGCCATTTTCCCCGATTACCGCGCGATCGGGGAGCAAACCGCTGATCTGGTCCGCCGTTGCCTGGAACAGGCGGACTGCGCGTGCTGGGAAAGCCCCAAAAAAGTGAACGTCGCGGTGAACGCCAAGATCCTGCGCATGTTCGGGATTGAGTTCGCGGCGCCCTCCCATCCGGATGTGGGGATTCTGCGATGAACATGTTCGAGAGGCTGAAGTTGCGCTTTTCCGCCAGCCTGCTCACCCAGGGTCTGGCCGCTACCATCGCTTTGCACACCGCTTCGGCCTGCCTGCTGCTCGGCATTTTCCTGTTCGTGCAGAGCCAGGCACTGGAGCGGCAATTGGAGTTACGGGGCGAGTCGATCGCCCAATTCCTGGCCAAGGAGCTGCAGTTCGCGTTGTTGGTGGGGGATCGGGCCGAGACGCAGCGACTGCTCGAATCCGCATCCTCCAACGAGGACGTACTCTTTCTGGAGGTCCTGAACGCCTCCGGCGGGCGGATCGGCGCCTGGGGCCGCGCCGACCTTCTGAAAAACCTTCCCGCCCCGGCGGCCGGCGCCGCATTAGCAACCGCCGAGACTGCGGAGCGCCGCCGGGAAGGGCGCGTCGAAATCCGGGTGCCCGTGCTCTCGCCGAATGGCGACCGGCTGGTCGAATGGGAGGCCACACCCGACCAGCGCTCTATTATGGGCGTTCTGCGCATGGGTCTCTCCATGCAAAAGGAGCGCTCTCTGTTCCGCGGCATGCTTCTGCGCGGCGCCGGCGTCATCCTGTTCGGCCTGGCCGCCATGTGCGCGGCCCAATACTGGGGTCTTCGCCGGCTGCTGCATCCTCTCGACGCGCTGGTCGGTTTCACGCGCCGGGTCGGCGGCGGCGATCTGCGTTACCGCGCGCCGGTGGAGCGCACGGATGAGGTCGGACAACTCGCCACGGCGTTCAACGCCATGGTGGAGAGGCTGGGCCAGACCACGGTTTCCAAGGATTATGTCGACAACGTGCTGTGCTCCATGGGGGAAGCTATGATCGTCACGGACCGGCACGGGCGCATCGAGCGGGTCAATCCGCGCGCGTGCGAACTGCTGGGGTATCGCGACGGCGAACTGATCGGCCGCCAGGCACTCAGCCTGGTAGAGGAGGGGGAGGCGCCGCCGGGCGCCGCCGGCCTCGAGCGCACCTATCTGTCCCGCGGCGGCCGGCCCGTACCGGTGCTGTTCTCCTCCGCCGAGCTGCGGAGCCCGCCGGGCGCGCTGGTAGGGTTTGTTTGGCTGGCGCAGGAACTGACCGAGCTCAAGCGTATACAGGCCGAGCTCACGGCCGCGCGCGACGCCGCCCAGGATGCCAACCGCGCCAAAAGCGCTTTTCTGGCCGCCATGAGCCACGAGCTCCGCACACCATTGAACGCCATCATCGGCTACAGCCAGATGCTGCATGAGGATTACATCGGCCCCGAGCAGGAAGAGGTTCGCGCCGACCTGGAGAAGATCGAACGCTCCGGACACATCCTGCTGGGCATCATCAACGACATCCTGGACCTGTCCAAGATCGAGGCGGGCCGCGAGACACTGTGGCCGCAAAACGTGGACGTCGCCTTGGTTCTGGAAGATGTTTGCAACGCCGTCCGGCCGCTGGCGCGCCGCCAGGGGAATGTACTGGAGATCGACTGCCCCGAATACGCCCGGTGGGCCTTTGCGGACTTGTCAAAATTCCGCCAGAGCGTGCTGAACCTGGTGAATAATGCATGCAAGTTCACCGAGCAAGGCCGCGTCTCGGTGGCCGTGAACCGCTTGCGGGATGCCGGCAGCGAGTGGACCGAGGTGCACGTTTCCGACAACGGCATCGGCATCGCTCCCGAAAACCTGGGCAAGCTGTTCCAGCCCTTTTCGCAAGTGGATGGTTCGGCTACCAGGAAGTACAACGGGACCGGGCTTGGCCTGGCCATCAGCAAGAAGTATTGCCAGCTTATGGGCGGCGACATTACGGTATCGAGCCAGGCCGGGCGGGGCTCCCGCTTCTCGATCCGGCTGCCCGCGGAGAAACCCGAGCCCGCATTGTCCCAAACGGAGGATTGAAAAACAGATGTGCCGGATTCTACTGATCGAAGATAACGAGTTGAATCGTGACATGCTCACCAAGCGATTGCGGCGCCGCGGCTACCAGGTTGAACTGGCGGCGGACGGCCGGCAGGGCGTGGAACTGGCGCGGCGCGAAAGGCCCGACCTGGTGCTCATGGACCTGAGCCTGCCAGAGATAGATGGCTGGCAGGCCGCGCGTATTTTGAAGAGCGACGCGGCCACCCGCGGGATACCGGTGGTGGCGCTGACCGCGCACGCCATGTTGGGCGACATGGAGAAAGCCCTGGAGGCGGGATGCGACGATTACGCCACCAAACCTGTCGATCTGCCGCTCCTGCTGGGCATCATCGAGCGTCTCACGGGACAGGACACTCCGTCGGCAGCCTAACCTTTTCCGGAGAGCCGCGTATAATCTGAAGGTACTTTTCCGGTAGATGTTCTTCCGGAAAACACCCGGGTGTCCGTGGCCATGGGCAAGAAACCAACGCAAAGCGATATTTTACAAGGCACGCTCGACATGCTGATCCTGCAGGTGCTAGCGCCGGGCACCGCGCACGGCCACAGCATCGCCTACGCCATCGAGCGCCGCTCGGAAGACGTTCTACAGGTGGAACATGGCTCGCTCTATCCCGCGCTCCACCGTCTGGAAGACCGCGGCTGGATCGCCTCGTTCTGGGGAACCTCGGAGAACAATCGCAAGGCGCGCTACTACCGCCTGACGTCCTCCGGGCGAAGGCAGTTGAGCGCGGAGATGACCCGCTGGGAGCGGGCGGCGCGCGCCGTCAACCAGGTCCTGCGGCCGCGGCCCGGTGTCCTATGAGCTGGCGGCGGTTCATCAAACGGCGCTGGTGGGACGAAGAACGCGCGCGCGAAATCGCCGCCTATCTCGAAACCGAAACCGCCGACAATATCGCCCGCGGCATGCCTCCCGGCGAAGCTGCCGCGGCCGCGCGCCGGAAATTTGGCAATCCCGGCCTGGTGCGGGAGGAGATTTACCGCATGAACTCCATGCGCTGGCTGGAAAGCACCTGGCAGGATCTGCGCTACGCGGTGCGCGTGCTGCGGCTGAGCCCCGGGTTCACGGCGGTCGCGATTCTTTCCTTAGCGCTGGGCATGGGCGCGAACACCGCCATCTTTCAGCTGCTGGATGCGGTCCGGCTGCGCAGTTTGCCGGTCGAGCGTCCGCAGGAGCTGGCCGAAGTGAAGATCGCCGGCGGCAACCAGGGCATGGGGCTCAATCAGCAGTACGGCGAGCTGACTCGCCCGCTGTGGGAGCTGATTCGGGACACGCAGACGGCTTTCTCGGGGGTGTTCGCCTGGAGTGCGAATCAACGCTTTACCGGGCGCGGCAGCCAGATGCGCCATTTCAATCAACTGGTGGTGAGCGGAAATTTCTTCCGCGTGCTGGGCCTACGGCCCTGGCGCGGGCGTCTGCTGGGGCCGCAGGATGAAGGCGCCTGCCCGGTATCCGCCGCCGTCGCCAGCTATGCGTATTGGCAAGGCGAGCTCGGCGGCCGCGATCTGGCCACGGGCATCCAGCTGATCGCCAATAACAGCCTGGTCGAGATCGTGGGCGTGACGCCGCCGGAATTCTTCGGCATGGCCGTCGGCGAGAGCTTTGACCTGGCCATGCCGTTCTGCCAGCCGCCAGACGGTTTACGGCGCGACATCTTCGAGGTCTCGGTGCTCGGCCGGCTCAGGCCGGGCTGGACGATCCAGCGGGCTTCCGCGGCCATGGATGCGCTGAGCCCCGGCATCTTCGAAGCCACCGTGCCACCTGGCCGCGAACCGCGCACCGATCAGCTATACAAACATTTCCGATTGGCGGCGTATCCGGCAGCGGGCGGCGTCAGCCAGTTGCGCGAGCAATACAACAAATCGTTGTGGTTGTTGTTGGGGATCACGGGGCTCGTTTTGCTCATCGCCTGCGCCAACCTGGCCAACCTCATGCTGGCACGGGCCACCGCGCGCAGCCGCGAGATCGCCGTGCGGCTGGCGTTGGGTGCTTCGCGGGCCCGCCTGCTGCGGCAACTGCTGGCGGAGAGCGGCCTGCTGGCAGCCGTGGGCGGCGGATTGGGAATCGCACTGTCCCAGACCCTTTGCCAGCTGCTCTTCTGGGCGATTCTGCCGCCAGGCGAGAAGGTGGATCTGCGCATCGTAACGGATGCGCGCGTGCTTCTGTTCGCTTGCGGCGCGACGGTATTCACCTGCGTCATTTTCGGAGTGCTGCCGGCCCTGCGCGCCAGCCATTCGCAACCCGGCGCCGCTATGAAGGCCGGAGGACGCGGCCTGACCGCCGGCCGCGAGCATTTCTTATTGGAGCGCGGCATGGTGGCCGTGCAGATTGCGGTGTCGCTGTTGCTGGTGGCCGGCGCGCTGCTGTTCGTGCGCAGTTTCCGCAACCTGATGACGTTCAATCCCGGAATGCGGGAGGAAGGCATCACCAGCGCATTCCTGGGGTACTGGCAATCGAACCTGAAGGACGATCGCTGGACGGAGTTTGCGCGCCAATTGCTGGAGGAGATCCAGGCGACCCCCGGAGTATTGAGTGCGGCGACCACCACCAACGTGCCGCTGGGCGGAGGAAGCTGGGAGCACGGAGTGCGCGTCGGATCGCGCGAAGCGAGTTCAAAGTTCACCTGGGTGAGTCCGGACTATTTCACAACCATGGCAATTCCGGTGATCCGCGGCCGCGGATTCAGGCAGACCGATACCAGCGGGTCGCGGCGCGTAGCGGTGGTGAACCAGGCTTTCGCGCGCGCACTCGCGGGCGGGGCCGATCCCATCGGGCTAACCCTGCGCACAGCTCCGGAGCCGAATTATCCGTCCACCGTTTACGAGATCATCGGCGTGATCCCGGATACGAAGTACAGCGATATCCGCGGCGGAACACCCGCACAGGCCTTCGCGCCGGCGGCCCAGTTTCCCGCGCAGGGGCCCTGGACCAATGTTCTGATCCATTCCAACTTGCCGGCGGATGCATTGAGCGCGGCGCTGAAGCGCAAGCTGGCGCGCAGCCATCCGGATGTGATCACCGAGTTCGGCAGCCTCCAGGGCAGCGTCCGCGCGGGGCTGTTGCAGGAACGCATGATGGCCACGCTTTCCGGATTCTTCGGCGCACTGGCGGCCGGCCTGGCCATGGTGGGCCTGTACGGTGTCGTCTCGTACATGGTGGCCCGCCGCCGCAACGAGATCGGGATCCGGCTGGCATTGGGCGCGCGCGGCGGCCAGGTGGTTGCGATGATCATGCGCGAAGCCGCGGTGCTGCTGGCCATCGGTATTGGGGTTGGCACGGCCGCCTCACTGACCGCCGGACAGAGCGCCGGCTCTCTGTTATTCGGGCTGAAACCTACCGATCCGGCCACGCTGATAGCGTCCGCGGGGATGCTGGCGCTGATCGCCACGGCGGCCAGTTACGTCCCGGCGCGGCGGGCATCCCGGCTGGACCCCATGACCGCTCTGCGCGACGAGTAGCACCCTCTCCGGATTTTTCTGCTTGACATTTCTGTTCGATAGTACTAATTTTTTAGTATGAGGCCGCCCAGCAAGACCCTGACCGATCAGGAACTGGAAATCATGAAGGTAGTCTGGGACAAGCAGACGGCCACCGTCAGGGACGTGTACGAGGCGCTTCTGGAGCGCCGCAAAGTGGCATACACCACGGTGATGACCATGATGGGCATCCTCGAACAGAAGGGCTACCTGAAGCGCAAGCAGGTGGACCGCGCCTTTGTCTACCGTCCGGCGCAGCCCAAGAACCGGGTGATCGGGGCCATGGTGAAGGACTTCGTCAATCGTGTATTCAACGGTTCGGCCGAGCCGCTGCTGGTGCATCTGATCGAGGACCGCCGCTTGACGCCGGAGGAGACCGCGGAGATCCGGCGCCTGATCGGAGAGCAGTCATGAACCCGGCGCACTGGCTGAGCAACCTGGCTGCCTGGAGCGCGCAGGCCGCCATATTGGTAGCGGTGGGTAGCCTGGCGGCATGGATCTTCCGGCTGCGCGCGCCGCGCGTGCGGCTGGCGTATGGCCACGCGCTGCTGGCGGCATGCCTGCTGCTTCCGGCGGTGGAACCCTGGCGCATCGCAACGGAATCGAACATCGACATCACCACGTCGGTTGGCCGGCCCGTCCCGGGGGACCACGCCGCAGCGCCTCCGCTGCCCTGGAGGCTGACGCTGCTGATCGTGGTGGCGGCCGGCTGCGTAGGGCGCATGTTGTGGCTGGCCGTGGGTTTCGGAAAGCTGCGCGCGTGGCGGGCCGCGTCGCGTCCGCTCGCATCCCTCCCGCCCGAAATCGAGCAACTGCGCAATACGATGGCGCCCCGGGCGGAGTTGCTGTGGTCGGCTTCCATTTCCGGGCCAGTGACGTTCGGCGCCGGGCGGCCCGTGGTCATGTTGCCGCGGCACTTCGCCGGGTTGCCGGCCGACGCGCAGGAAGTGATTGCATGCCATGAGCTACTGCATGTGCGCCGCCGCGACTGGATCGTCACGGTGCTGGAAGAACTGGTGCGGGCGGCTCTCTGGTTTCATCCGGCGATCTGGTGGCTGATCAGCCAGATTCAATTGGCGCGCGAACAGACGGTGGATGCCGAAGTGGTCGGGTTCACGCGGAATCGCACGCTGTACTTGAACACGCTGCTGGCCATGGCCGGCACCGAGGCGGCGCTGGACCTGGCGCCGGCCACTTTGTTTCTGCGAAAGCGCCACCTCAAGAAGCGGGTGGCTCTGCTCTTAAAGGAGGGCACTATGTCCAAACGTAGACTCATTTCGTTCTGCGCCACCAGTTGCGGGCTGCTGCTGGCCGCGGGCTGGCTGGCGCTACACACTTTCCCATTGCAGGCGGCGCCCGCCGCGCAGAATGAGGATTCGGCGAAGCTGCTGCATAGCGTGCCCCCCAAGTATCCGGAGGCCGCGCGGGAAAAGCACATCGAGGGCGCCGTCGTGCTGGAGGTCCAGATCGACGCCGAGGGACACGTATCCGATGCACGCGCGATCAGCGGCCCGACGGAGCTCCGCAGCGCGGCCCTGGAGGCTGTGCTGCAATGGCACTACTCACCCAAAGCCATGTCGCTGCCCACCACTACGCAAGTGACCATGGAGTTCAAGCTGCCGAAGGACCAGCCGGCCGAAACCGCTGCCCGCACATCGCTGCCGACGTTCCCGCCGTTCACGCTGAAGAGCATCCAGGTGGAGGGGCTGTCGGCGGCGGCGCGCGACGAACTGTTGCAGCGTTTGACGGTGCATGTGGGAGACACGGTCGATCCAGAAGCGATGCGCACGATGACGGAAACCGTCCGCGGCTTTGACGACCACCTGCTGATCGCAAAAGGACCGGATGAGGGTACGCTGAAGATCTTCGTGGCGCCGCACGTTTCTCCGCAAGGGCCGCAGTCCCCGCGGATTCGCGTGGGTGGCAATGTACAGCAGGCCAAACTGGTGTCGCAGGTGCATCCCATCTATCCGGCGGAGGCCAAGGCGCAAGGCATCCAGGGCGTAGTCAGGCTGGAAGCTGTTTTGGACAAGGACGGCAAGGTGGAGAACCTGCAGGTAGTCAGCGGAGATCCCATACTGGCCGCGGCGGCCATCGAAGCGGTCAAGAACTGGCAATACCAGACGACGCTGCTGAACGGCGATCCGGTCGAGGTAGTCACTCGAATCGATGTGAACTTCACGCTGTCGAAGTGATCATCGTTTGTACACGACTCCACCCTTCATCACGAAGGCGACCTTCTGCAGGACGGTGATGTCCTGGAGCGGGTCGCCCGGGACGGCGATGATGTCGGCGAAATAGCCCGGCTTCAGCGCGCCGATGCGGTCCTGCCAGCCGAGCAGCTTCGCACCGTTCAGGGTGCCCGACTGGAGCGCGGCCAGCGGCGGCATGCCGTACCTGACCATCAGCTCGAACTCGCGGGCTTGTGTCCCGTGCGGGAACGGACCGACGTCGGAGCCCATGGCCATCGGCACGCCCGCGGCAAGCTGGGCGCGAAACTCATGAGCATGGAATTCGAGCATGCGGCGTTCGCTCTCCGCCTGCCGGGGCGTGGCGGCGTGATCGGAGAAATATTCGATGATCGTAAATGTGGGGACGGCGAAGATCTGCCGGTCGCGCATGAGCCGCATGGTTTCCTCGCCGAGTTGGAAGGCGTGATCGACCGACGCGACTCCGGCGCGCGCGGCATATAGCGTGCCAGGCTCGCCGGTGGCGTGCACGGCCACGCGCTTGCCCACTCGGGCGGCTTCTTCCACGGCGGCGCGCAGCTCGGCTTCGGTGTACTGGTAGGGTGTGGTGAACTTGCCGTCGTGCAATGCGTCGCGGCCGGTTTCATAGATCTTGATGAAGTCCGCGCCTTCCTTAAACTGCTGGCGTATGACGGTGACCAGCTCGGTGGCGTTGTTGGCCCATGTGGCGTTGGGCAGGACATGCTGCGCCGGATTGTAATTGATGGCGTCTTCGTGGCCGCCGAGAACATCCACCGCATTGCCGCTGATGCGCAGGCGCGGCCCCGGGACCAGTCCGCGGTCGATGGCGTTGCGCACGGCGGTGTCGGCGGAGCCGGCGCCCTCGGTGCCCATATCGCGCTCGGCGGTGAAGCCCGCCATCAGGTCGTCGCGAGCGGCGAGCATGGCGATGATGGTGCGCTCGGGAACGGATTCTTCCACTGTCTGCAGGTCTTCCGCGCCGGGATGCAGAAATAAGTGCACGTGGGCATCGATCATGCCCGGCAAGAGCGTGCGGCCGCCCAGGTCGATCAGGTCGGCGGACGGCGGATGCGTCACGGCCGCGCCGACTTCCACGATGCGCTCGCCGGTCACCAGCACTTCACCGGGCGCCAGCATTTTGCCGGTGTGGATGTCGAGGACACGGGCGGCGCGCAGCACGATGGGCTTCTGCGCGAAGGCGGCGGCGGCCAAGAGCAGTGCGGCGCCGAGACGGAGGGTAGTCATGATGAGATGTTACTTCATGCGAGCAGCACCTTGAGCACGCCTTTTTGGGCGGCGCGCGCGAAGGCACGTGGCGCTTCGGACAACGGCAGCTGGCCGGAGATCATCTGATCGACAGGGATCAGGTTGCGCCGCAGCAGATCGAGAGCCGGCTCGAAGCGGCCGCAGCGCGAGCCGACCAGGGTGATCTCGTGGACGATGACGGGCGCGGTGTCCACGCCCACAAGACCGTGGACGGTGGATTTCAAGATCACTGTTCCGCGGGGGCGGGCCATGCCGACGGCCTGGCGGAAGCCTTCGGGAGAGCCGGTGGCGTCCACGACCCAGTCGTAAGCCATGGTGGGGAGAGTGGCGGTGGAGGCTTCCGTCCGGACACCCGCGCGGCCGGCGATGGCCAGCTTCTCCGGGTGCCTGCCGAACTGGTGGACGCGGTGTCCGTAGGCATTCAGCACCAGGGCAACGAGCAGGCCCAGCTTGCCATCGCCCAGGACCGCAACTTCGGCGCCGCAGGGCAGGGGCACCTGATCGAGTATCTCGCACGCGGCGGCCAGCGGCTCGACGAAGACGGCGCGCGCGGTGGGGAGATCGTCCGGCAGAGCGTGCAGGTTGCGCTCGGGCAGAGTGAAGTACTCGCGAAAGGCGCCGGGATGGCGAACGATGCCGAGCACCGCGCGCCGCGGGCAATGGCGGCCGAGACCGCGGCGGCACCAGTCGCAATCGCCGCAGGCGAGATTGATCTCGCCTACTACGCGGCGGCCGATCCAGTGCTTCGAATCGGCCTCGACGACTTCACCGACGAACTCGTGGCCGGGGGTGCCGGCGAAGCTGTAATAGCCGCGCTGGAGTTCCAGGTCGGTGTTGCAGATGCCGCCGCAGAGCAGGCGGATAAGGGCATGGCCCGCGGGCCGCGGCGGGCGCGGCTGATTGCGCAATTCGACGCTTCCGTTTTCCAGGTGAACCGCCAGCATGTTGGTTAGTATAACGAGCCGCGCCGCTATAATTGAAGGTTCATGCACGCTGAACTGGTCTGCTTCGAAGAGCGCTGCCGGGCGCGCTTGGCGATCACCGAAGTCATCTACAACTGTCCGCGATGCGGCGGGCTGCTGGAGGCGGCTTATGGCCCGCTGGAGCGCGCGCCCGCGGAGTTGAAGCGCATCTGGCGGGAGCGGCGCACATCCAACGCACCGCTCGAACAGAGCGGCGTATGGCGCTATCGCGAGATGATTCCGTTTCTCGAGAGCTACGACGGAGTGGTGAGTCTGCGGGAAGGCAACACGCCGCTGCTGCGCGCGCCGCGGGCGGCGGAGTACGGCGGCCTGGACGCACTCACGTTCAAGCACCAGGGCTTCAATCCGACAGGCTCATTCAAGGACAACGGCATGACTTGCGGCGTGGCGCAGGCGCTGCGGCTGGGATTGTCGCGGGTGGCCTGCGTCTCGACGGGCAACACATCCGCTTCGATGGCGGCGTATGCCAGCGCGGCGGGACTGGATCCGATCGTCTTTATCCCACACGGCAACATCTCCTACGGCAAGCTGGCGCAGGCGCTCGAATACGGCGCGAAGACCTTGCAGGTGGAAGCTAACTTCGACCAGATTCTGGCGCTGGTGCGCACGCTGGCCGAGCGGCTGGGCATCTACCTGCTGAACTCCATCAATCCGTTTCGGATCGAGGGGCAGAAGACCATCATCATCGAGATGCTCGACCAGCGCGACTGGAGTCCGCCGGACTGGATCGTGCTGCCGGGCGGGAACCTGGGGAATACCGCGGCGTTCGGCAAGGCGCTGCGCGAGTTGCACGGGCTGGGGTTCATCTCACGCATGCCGCGGCTGGCGGTGATCCAGGCGGAAGGCGCGGCGCCGTTCTACGAGCTGATGCGCGCGCCGGCGGAGGGCCTGCGGGCGGTGAGTCATCCAGAGACGCTGGCGACGGCCATTAAGATCGGCGATCCGGTCTCGTGGCCCAAGGCGCTGCGCGAAGTGGCCTGCTCGGGCGGCGCGGTGGAGAGAGTCAGCGAACAGGAGATTGCGGACGCCAAGGCGGTGATCGGGAGATGCGGCATCGGGTGCGAGCCGGCGTCGGCGGCGACGCTGGCGGGGATTCGGAAGCTCACGGCTTGCGGCGCGATGGCGCGGGATGCGGATGTCATCGCGGTTCTGACAGGAAACTTACTGAAGGACCCGGATTACATCTATAAGTATCACACCGGTAAGTTAGAAGCTCCGGATAAGTCGGCGATTCATCCGCGCTTCGGCAACCGGCCTACAGTAGTTCCTAATGACCCGGACACGATTGCGCGAACCTTACTGACTAATGAGTCATAAGTCATGGCGCCGGGGTGATAGAGGCGCACGATACCGGCGGAATCGAGTAATACCAGAGTAGGTGTCGTACTGCAACCGTACTTTTGAAAGTTCCGGGAACTTATAGGTACCGGTAAGTTACCTAGTGCTCCATAGTATTGGTTGCGCACCTGGTCTATGTACTTAGTCTCCGCGGCGGGCGCGGCATCCTCGGACGCGGTATAGCCATATAACCGGGTGGGCGCGAGCAGAACGAGGCCTTGGGGTCTGAATTCGCGCACGATGCGGGCGAGGATGGGCGCTTCCGCCTTGCAGTCGCCGCACCAGTGCGCCCAGAAAAAGAGCAGGACGGGATGGCCTTTCAGCGCGGCGAGGGACGGCGGCTGAGGCCCCAGCCAATGCGCGGCATCGAGGGCGGGCGCGGGCCGGCCCTCGAGGGAGAGCAGATTGAGGTTCTTCTGGATGCGCGGGGCGATGGAGGCGGCATGCCAGGAGGCCAATTCCGTTTGGAGAAAGGCGACGGCCTGGGAGCGCTCGCCGCGGGCGGCCAGCACCTGCGCATGGACTTCGATGGACGCGCCGAGCGGTATGTCCAGAGCGCCGGGCGGGAGGCCTCCGCGCTTGAGCATCTCGAGTGACAGCCTGCGGGTTTCATCGGCGTAGCGGTCGGCGCGGTCATACTGCCGGGTGTCGAAGGCGCCGCGCGAGAGCCAGGAAAGCGCCTCGAGCATTTCCGGGGTTACGCCAACGGCGGAGCGGTAGCTCTGAATCTCGCGCTCGGCGAGGGCGAAATTGCGGGCATCGGACGCGGCGCGCACGGCGGCCACGATGTCTCCGCCCGCCGCGAGGGCGGCATGGGCCAGGAGCGCGGCCCATGCGGCGGCGCGGACCGGGCTCATGATGACGCCATGGGCTGCTCGCGCAACAAATTCAGGAACGCCTGGGCAGCCAGGTTGAATTTTTTGCGTTTGCGGTGGACGATGCCGAGGGGGCGCAGCAACTCGGGAGCGTGCAAGGGCACAGAGAGGAGACGGCCCTGCTCGATTTCGGTTTGCATGGTGCGGGCGGGCAGGATGCTGATGCCGGAACCGAGGGCCACGGCTTCCTTGATGGTTTGAATGTTGTCGAACTGCATCACCCGGTGAACCTCGACGGCGTGATCGCGGAAGAAGCGATCGAGCTCGCGGCGGATCAGCAGGTCCTCGTCGAAGCCGATGAAATCCTGGCCATTGAGATCGGCGGGCTGCAAGGTAACCCTGGCGGCCAGGGGATGCGACGGCGGCATGGCTACGGCCATCTGTTCTTTGCGCCAGGGAATGACAGCCAACTCGCGCTTGGCGACGGGATAGCTCACCAGGCCGAGGTCGGCATGATCGCCCAGAACGGCTTCATAGATCTTGTCGGGGCGGAGGTAGTCGACGTGGAGTTGCGCGCGCGGGTGGCGAAGCTCAAACTGCTCGCGCAGGCGGGACATTTCGGACAGGCCGATGGAGTAAATGGAAGCCACGCGGACGGCGCCTTCGGCCGCGCCTTTGAGCTGGTCGAGGGCGACGAGGAACTGCTCCTCGCGGCGCAGGACCTCGCGGCAGAACTCGGCGTACAGTTTGCCGGCGTTGGTGAGAACCAGCGGGCGAGTGCTGCGGTCGACCAGCGGCAGGCCCAGGCGACGCTCGATCTCCTGCACATGCTGGGTAGCAGCAGACTGGCTGATGCCGCAGTGGGTGGCGGCGCGGCTGATACTTCTGGTCTGAGAGATTTCGCGGAATAGCCTTGCTTCGGAAAGGTGCAAACTTACCCTATTGTAACATAAGTGGAACTTATGGTGTGAATGGCGGGCAGTCCAGCCGAAATTGGGTTTGTTTCGTTTTTTCCGGATGTGCCGCACGGTGCATCCCCGGCAGACCCTCTGCCCTGCACTTAGCTAATGAAGGTAGCACGGCGGCTTGCGGGGACAAGTATGGAGGATGGGATATTGTGTGTAGTTTCTTTGAGATACAGTTTTGTACCGGCACGTGACCGGGCGGCCTGCGAGGCCGCGGCGGAGCGAGGCCCCGCGCCAGCGGGAAGAAGACGCGCGGTGGCGTGTTTACACAACATGCGCACACTGGCGGGAGCCGCATGGCTCGCATTTCTGGCAGCTCTCCGCGCCCAAGCCGGGGTGGATTGGAAACCGGTGAATGCGGAGGAACTGTGCCTTAAGTCGCCGCGGGTCGACAAGGATGCCGCGGCCGAGATCATCTTCAAGGAGATCCGGATCGAATTCAAAAACGGTGAGGAGGACGTATCCGAGTACGCGCGGATCAAGATTTTCAGCGACCGCGGCCGGGAACAAGCGACAGTCTCGGTTCCGTACTTCGACAAGGATAAGATCCGCGAAGCCTCCGGCCGTACGACAAAACCGGGGGGCGCTACGCAGGCCATAGCCGCGGATGGCATTTTCGACAGGACCGTGATCAAGGCCAACGGCCACAAGATCAAGGTGACGTCGCTGACGCTTCCCAACGTCGAGGCTGGAGACGTGATCGAATACTACTGGCGGGCGAAAAAACCGTTGCACGCGCATGAGAGGATCGAAATCCAAGCGGATATTCCGTCCGAGCGGGTGCGCGTTGTTTTCAAAAACGCTACGCCGGCGATCGGAGTTCATTGGGTCTTTATCGATCTTCCCGAACCCGTCCAACACTTTTCCGATGAGACTTCTCTGGAATTCACCGACCTGGCCGGCATTCATGACGAGCCGCTGATGCCCCCGGAGGATATGGCACACGGCTGGATACTATTTGTCTGCCGCGGGAGATTTCAGGAGAGCGAAACGGACGCTTTGTCTGAATATTTGAAGAAATATCTTAAGTCAGGCGGGGACCTGCGCCGCACCGCGCTAGAGATCACGCGGGACGCAGCCTCCGATGAGGGCAAACTGCGGAACGCTTATGAATATTGCCAGAATCGCATTAAGAGAGTCGGGGAGGACCCGGTTGTCGAAGATTTTGTCCGAGGAAAACAAAACCACACTCCCGAGGATACTCTCAAGCGCGGAATAGGAACGGGCAGCGATATCGATGCCTTGTTCGTGGCGCTGGCGCGGGCGGCGGGCTTCGAAGCCCGCTGGACAACCGTACCCGATGGGGAAATGGTCACCTATGACAGGAACGCGATGGAGGATATGTACTTCTTTCGGACACATAACGTGGCGGTTCGAGTTGGCGGCCAATGGCGGTTCTTCGACCCGGCCACGCGGCAGCTTCCTTTCGGCATGCTGCGCTGGCAGGAAGAGGGGCAGCCCGCCCTGATAGTGGACGAGAGCACCCGCAGCGTGGAATTGACGCATACGCCGACGACGACGGCGTCAGCCAGCGCCTGCAATCATGTGGGGATGCTGAGGCTGGACGCGGACGGAACGCTGGAAGGAGATATTCACATCGGATACACGGGTCACATGGCTTTGGAAAAACGGCAGAAGATGATCAATCAAGGCGAGCAGCAATGGCAGAAAAATTTCACCGATGACATTCGAACCCGGTGGAAAGGCGCGGACGTGAGCGATCTTCGCATCGAAAAGCGGGATGACCCGGGCAAACCGCTGCTGGTAATCATGCACCTGCGCATTCCCGGATACGCCAGCCGGACCGGGAAGCGCCTGTTCCTGCAACCCGCGATTTTTCAAGCCGGCACGGCTCCAGTTCTGGCAGCCAAAACGCGACAGCAGCCCGTCTACTTTCACTACTCCTGGGCGGAGGACGACCAGTACAGCATCGAACTGCCGGCGGGATACCTTCTGGACAGCGCCGACGTACCCATGCCGATTGTAGCCGAAGGCCTCCACATGCGGTACGAAGTTCACGCGAGCGCAGGCGAGTCGAAACTGGCCTATCGCCGAAGTCTGTCGTTTGGACCAGGCGGCTGGATGATCGTTCCCGCCGAGCAATATAAGGGTCTGAAGAGCGCGATGGACGCGGTGCAAAAGAGCGACGATCATACCATCGTCCTGAAGCAGGCCGCACCGGGGGTGTCGCGATGAGACTCCGGCCGGCGCTGGCGGGGCTGGCAGTGTGGCCGCTAGCGGCGGCGCCGGCCGCAGACCAAGCGCCACGGTGGCTGGCCACCGCGGCCCAGCAACCGACACCGGCGTACGCCGCCGGCGCGCCGGCCCTAGTGCTGTGGCACGAGGCTGAAGTGACCGTAGATCCCACCGGGAAAATTACCACGACGGAGCACTATGCGGTACGCGTACTGAAGCCTGAAGGCCGCAAGGCGGCGGTCTCGGTCAAATATTACACGCCCGATACGGACAAGGTAAACGAATTGCGCGCCTGGCTGATCGGACCGTCGGGACAAGCGCGTGCTCTGGGAAAAGATTACGCCGCCGACCAGGAAGTGCCAAGCGAATCGCTCTATGAGCAGATGCGGGAACGTTCCATAACCGGTTCGCGCGAATGCGGAGAAGGTATGGTATTCGGCTATGAGTCGGTGGTGGAAGAACGTTCGGTCTTCACCCAACTCGAGTGGCAGTTCCAGGAGCGTTTGCCGGCGATGGCTTCGCGTTATACACTCCACACTCCGGCCGGGTGGGAAATGAAGACCGTGCTGCTGAATCATGCGCCGATGGAGCCGGCGGCCGCGGGCAACACCTCTACGTGGGAACTCAGGGACCTCGCCTATCTCGAAGCGGAGGCCGACAGCCCGCCCATTACGGTGCTGGCGCCGCGGCTGGCGATCAGCCTTTTCCCGGCCGCGGGGACGCGGACAACTTTGGGGCAGACATTCGCCAACTGGTTGGACGTATCCCGGTACACCGCCGAGTTACAGGATCCGCAGAGCATGCCGGACGCCGCGATCGTATCCCGAGCCCAATTGCTGACCGCCGGAGCACCCAGCGAGATTGACAAGATTCGGGCCATTGCCGGGTACGTGCAAAACCTCCGGTACGTATCCATTCAAATGGGGCTGGGCCGCGGCGGCGGTTACCGGCCGCATCCGGCGTCCTGGGTATTCGCCAAGGGCTACGGCGATTGCAAGGACAAAGCCAACCTCATGCGCGCGATGTTGCGGGCACTGGGTATTTCGTCGTACCCGGTGCTGATTTACGCCAACGACGCGCGCTACGTGCGCGAGGAATGGCCTTCGCCGCGGCAGTTTAACCACTGCATCCTCGCCATTATGGTGAGCGAGGCGGTGAGTGGATACGCGGTCGTGCAGGTTCCTTCCGCCGGGCGGCTGCTTATTTTCGATTCGACGGACCCGCATACCCCCCTCGGAGCGGTTCCGGAGGACGAGCAGAACAGCCTGGCGCTGATCGCGGCAGGCGACCGGGGCGCGCTGATCCGGGTCCCCGAGGCGCCGGCGGAGAACAACCGGGTGGAGCGCACCACGGAAATGGAGTTGGGCGTCGACGGTTCCTTGCGAGGCTCGGTCACAGAACGATTCTTCGGCAGCATGGCGGTGCGCGCCAGGAGCCAGTATCGTGAGAACGGCAATGGCGAAGTGGCCAAGACCTTGGAGCGCTGGATGGCCGGGCACGTGCCGGGCACGTCGATTTCGCTGGCGGAGCCCTCCGACAACTTTCCGGATAACACTTTCCGCCTGGCTTTGCAGTTCGCCGCGCCGCACTACGGGCAACTCATGCAGAATCGCTTGCTGGTTTTCCGGCCCGGCGCCGTACCGCGCTCCGATTTCGTGCCGGTTACCACGGCTGAACGGAAGTACCCCTTAGTGGTCAAAGGCGAAATCTTCCGCGAGACGGTGAAGGCCAAGCTGCCGCCGGGTTTCGCGGTCGACGAAATTCCGGCAGGGGCGAGAGTGGAGGGGAGCCTGGGTATTTTCAAGAGCACATGTCTCGTCAAGGACAATGAAATCACCTGGATCCGTTCACTGGATATCCAGGCGCAGGTGATTCCGGCGGCGCGCTACGGTGAGGTGAAGAGCTTCCTCCAGCGGGTGGCTGACGCGGAGGCTGAGCCCATTGTGTTGGTCAGGAAATAGGCCTGGCCGTCAATCGTTACGAGTTTTATTGCCGGTATAGTTGGGGGCGCGGGCAGCGACGCTCAAAGTGCTCCCGGAGGCGGCCTACGAGGCCGCCGCGGAGCGAGGCTCTGCCCCGCGCGAGGCGGGTTCGGCCGGCAGGGCGAAGCTCAGCCGGGCACCCTTGCCGGGCTCACTCTCGACCCAGATGCGCCCACCGTGCTCCTCTACTAAGCGCCTGGTGATGGCCAGTCCGAGACCGGTGCCTTCCTTGACGCCCGCCGTGGCGGGCCCGGCCTGATAGAACGCATCGAAGATGGCTTCCTGCTCTTCGACAGGAATCCCCGGTCCAGCATCGCTGACCGAGACCGTAAGCCAGCCGTGCCGCTCCAGCGCCTCTACCCCGACCCGGCCACCGGCGGGACTGAATTTCACCGCGTTGCTCAGGAGGTTTACGAGAATCTGTTTCAGACGAAGAGGGTCGGCAAACGCCAGAATATCCGGGCCGACGGCACTGTGCGCGGTAACATGCTTGAGATTGGCGACGGGACTGATGGTGGCCAGCGCCTCTGCCAAGATGCCGGCCACATAAACGGTCTCCCGATGCACCGTGAGCCGTCCCGCTTCGACCTTCGACAAGTCCAGAATATCGTTGATCAGCGCGAGCAGATGACGGCCCTCCCGCCGAACATGGTCCGTATACGCTTGCTGCTTGGGATTCAACTGTCCAGCAACCTGTTCCGCCAGCAAATCGGAGAAGCCGATGATGGCGTTTAACGGAGTGCGCAGCTCGTGGCTCATGCTTGCCAGGAACTCACTCTTCAACCGGCTGGCGAGTTCAAGGCCCTGCGATTTGCAGGCTTGCAGTTCAAGCTCTCGCCGGGCGGTAATGTCCATGACGGTGCCAACAATTCGGGCCGGAATACCGTCTGACATCCAGACAACCACTTTGGCTTTGGTTTCAATCCAGATATACTCGCCGTCTTTTTTCCGCAGCCGGTATTCGATTCTATACCTGCCATTCTGCTCGCGAATTTGGCGTTCCCGTTGTTCGACGGTGGCGGTTCGGTCGTCGGGGTGCAGGAGGCTCATCCACGTGTCGTTATTGGGCGCGAGTTCCCCAGGCTCATAACCCAAGATCATGGAGTAGCGGGGGTCAAAGTAGCACGCTCCGGTAACGAGATTCCAATCCCAAAGACCCTCGTTGGCCGCTTCCAAAGCCAATTGCAGCCGGTCCTGGCTTTCCTGAAGGGCCTGCTCAGACTCGTCGCCCCGGCGCCGAAGCGAGGACTCCGTTTGCCGCTTGGATGACGAGATGCGGCTTACCAACAGCGAAATAATGGTCAGCAAGCCGAACTGACCAACATCGACTTTCAAGGGCTGGCCCGGAACCAGAAGGCGCGGCACTACAAAAATGATTAGCGCCAGCGCGAGGACGCCGGGTCCATAACCCATCCAGGCGGCGCCGAGAAACACCAAGTCTCCCAAGAGGGAAATTACTATCCTGGCCTGGCTGCCGACCGTGCGCAGGAGGAGGACCGCCAGGCCGCAGGCGGCGATCAAAGCTGCCAGGACGACGACATAACGACGCAACCAGTCGGGCAACCGCCGCAGTCGCATGTCGATCCGGTGAATGAGGTTCAGTCCTGAACCCAAGCGTGACGGCCTCCGAATGGATTATTTACAGATCATACTCCCTTTCCAATGTTTCGCGAATAATAACCGAAGTTGGGACGAGATACACACGAGGAGAGGCACGGACTCACCTTCCGGCGAGAGAGAGCTGTTGGGCCAGCCAGTCTTCGCGGTCGGCAGTGGATTGGGCGTCGTTGAATTCGTGGCCGCAGTCGTACCAGCGGACCAGCTTGGGCGTGCTTGCGGCGCTGACGTAGCGGTGGGCCTGCTCCTCCGTAATGAAACGGTCGTAGCGCGCGAATTGCAGAAACAGCGCCGCGGGCGCGGCCCGGCCGATAAATCGCTCGGCATCCAGCACCGAATAGACCTCCGCGAAGCGCCGGCTTCCGGGTGAGCCGTCCTTGGGATGGAGGATCGAATCGCTAATGCTGGCGAAACCTCCCATGAGAACCAAAGCGCGGAAGCGCCGCTCGCCCACCGCGATCACGCCCCCCAGTTTAGCGCCGTAACTATGACCGACATAGGCGAGCCGCGCCACGGGAACTCCGAAGTCATATACCAGCGCGTCCGCGGCGCGGCGGATGTCCACGGCGTCCTGAAGCCATAAAGCGAGGCGCTCCTCGGGGGTTTTCGCTTGCGGCGGGTCAGGCCGGCTGGTGGGCGAATTAATCAAGATGGATGCGGCTCCGCGGCGCGCCATGGAGAACGCCTCGGGTAGCATGCTCGACCGGTCGCCTTGCCCCCAGTGCTGCCAGACAATACCGGCGGGATGCGCCAAAGAACTGGGGATCACGGCGTAGGCAGTCACGCGGCCACCCCTGGGGCTGGCGTAGGAAATGTCCAGCAGCCGGGCGTATCCGAAATCTTTGACGGGCGATTGCTGAAGCGCCAGCGGCGCTTGCGGATCGTAAGAGATGTCGGGAAGTTTGGGCACCGGCGCACTTAGCATCGAGCAAAAGCCCAGAAGCGGCAGGGTGAATACACGGAACATGCCTCTTGACTATAGCGCCATCGTATTTGAGCGGCGGGGCCCTCGCCTGAAAGTTTTGTCAGAGTCCGAGGCGCGCCAGGAGCTGCGGGAAGCGGGGATCGGGGCGCAAGGTATCCTGCGCCGGATCGGACCGGAGATAGAGAAGCAGAAAGCGGCGGTCCTCGTGCGCGCGGTCCAGCCACTGGAAGGCTTTGTGGTTGTCGCCCAAGGCCGCAAAGACGCCCGCGAGCGACATGGGATCGATGGTTCCCGGAGTATAAGAGGACTCCATGCGCAGCGCCACGCGGCGGGCCTCGGCGGTGCGACCTTCTTTGTGCAGGCGAAGGGCTTCCTGACGCAGCGGAGCCATGGGGAAGACACTGAGGAGCTTCTCGCCGAGCAGGATCTCATCGGCGCGGGCCTGATCTCCGAGATGTTCATAGCACCAGGCCAGGAAGAACCACGCCGGCAGGTAAGCCTCGCTGATGGCGAGCGTCTCCCGCATGGCACGGATGGCGGCCGGGTAGTCCCGGTTCAGGTAAGACAGCATCCCGAGATGGTGCGCGTAGCGAATCTGGGAAGGGACGCGTTCGTGCAACTGAGACAATTCGGCGAGAGCTTCCGTAAGAAAACCGCGGGGCCCCAGGTAAAGGACGGCGCGGCTCATGCGCGCATTCAGGAATTTCGGGCGCAAACGCAGGGCCACCTGGAAATGTTCATTTGCTCCGTTGACGTCGAATTCCTGGAGCGCCAGGAGAGCGCCCATGATGTTATGAGCTTCGGGGCTGGCCGGGTTGAGCTGGAGGGCGCGTTCGACGGCGACGCGGGCGCGGCTCAGAGCCGTGAGTGGAGGCTCGAACAAAGACGCGGACAGGCCGATGGAAGCGCCGGCGATGCCCAGGTGCGCGCGTTCCTGGCCGGGGTTGGCTAATGCGGCGCGCTCGAACAGATCCAGACTGCGCACCAAGGCATCGGGCGTGCCGGTATCCAGATGGCGGGCGGCCTGGCGCAGCAGATCCAGCGCGACCAGCTTGCGGAAGGGCTGGGGGCCTTTAGCGGACGTATGACCCGGAGGCGGGGGCTCTCTTCGCCGGAAGCGCGGCACGTAGCCGCCGGCATCCACTTCGATGAGCAGGGGATCGGAGGCGCCCTCATTTTCGTAGTATTCGGCCAGGCGCGCGCGCAAGCGGCTGGCTTCCACGCGGACGACGGGGTCAGTGCGCGGATCGAATTCAGCGCCTCTGTCGAAGACCTCCGCCGCAAGCGCGGGTTCGCTCAACTGGGACTCGCGGCCAGCCAGGGTCTCAGTGACGGCATATGTCAGGAAACGCGACAGACGCCTGGATCTTTGGAAGGTGGGACTGGCAAGAATCCGGGCGAGTTGCTCTCGAACCGCGCCCGGTGTAGACGAATTAGACAGTTCCGGCGCTGGCACTATGAGATATGGTACTGGCATCGACATAAGCTGTCAAGAAGTGTGTTTTGCGATACGATGGCCTGTCCGACTCGCACGATGAAACTCACATTCCATGGCGCCGCCGGCGAGGTGACCGGCTCATTGCATCAGCTGGAAGTGGACGGCCGCGAATACCTGCTGGATTGCGGACTGGCGCAGGGCGGCGTAAAGAAGCCGACCGGAAGAACCGGCAGCTTGCCGTGGAGGCGAACTCGATTTCCGCCGTGTTGCTGTCGCATGCCCACATCGACCACAGCGGAAACCTGCCGACGCTGGTGAAACATGGCTTCCGCGGGCCGATCTACACTACTCCCGCGACGGTGGATCTATGCAATGCGATGTTGCGGGATACGGCGCACATTCAGGAGAAGGACGCGGAGTTCATCAACAAGCGGGCGGCGTGGCGGCATGCGGAGGGGCGCAACAAAGACGCGGCCCCGGAGCCGGTGGAAGCTCTGTTCACCATGGAGGATGCCGAACGAACGCTGCCGCTTTTTCAGGCGGTGGGCTATTACAGTCCGCAGAATCTGACGGAGCATCTGAGCTATGAATGCTACGACGCCGGGCATATTCTGGGATCGTCGTCGCTGATTTTGAACTACCACACCAACGGCACGCGCGTACGCCTGGGGTATTCGGGCGACCTGGGGCGTCCGAACCTGCCGATCACGCGGCCGCCGGATGCGCTACCCGCGGTGCAGTATCTGATTCTCGAAAGCACCTACGGGGGCCGTCTTCACAAGAGCGCCACGCACGTGGTCAACAAACTGCGCGACGTGGTGAACCGCACGTGCGCGCGGGGAGGACGCATCATCGTGCCGGCGTTCGCGGTAGGCCGCACGCAGCAACTGGTGCTGCTGCTGCACCAGCTGGCCAACGCCCGGCAGATTCCCAACATCCCGATTTTCGTGGACAGTCCGCTGGCGGTGAATGTGACGGAGGTGTTCCGGAACCATGTGGAGTGCTTCAACGCGGAGACCAGGCAGTATCTGCTGGACGGCGAAGATCCGTTTGGTTTCAGCCGCCTGCAATATGTCCGGGAGGCGGTGGAATCGAAGAAGCTGAACGATCTGCACGGGCCGTTCCTGGTGATTTCGGCGTCGGGGATGTGCGAGCAGGGCCGCATCCTGCATCATTTGCGCAACAATCTGGAAGATCCGCGCAACACGGTGCTGATCACGGGCTTCCAGGCGCAGGAGACCCTGGGGCGCAAGCTGGTGGAGAAGATGCGGGAGGTGAAGGTATTCGGCGAACCAGTCACGGTGCGGGCCGAGATATCCAGCCTGGACGAGTTGAGCGGCCATGCCGATCAGGGGGAGCTGATGGAGTGGCTGAAGCCGCTGGCGCCGCACCTGAAGAAGATCTTCCTGGTGCATGGGGAGGCGGCGCAATCGCAGGCGCTGGCGGGGCTGATACGGTCGCATTACGGGGTGGATGTGGCGCTACCGGCGCCGGGCCAGAGTTTTCCGCTGGATCCGTGAAACGTAAATTGTTTCGTAACAGTCTATACTTGGAGTACGATACGGAGTTAAGGAGCCTAGATCTGTGAGCAGCCCCATGTACACACCTCAGCCCGGTGGCTCGGGCGTCAAGACCGCACTGGTAGCCGGCGGATTAGTCGCCCTGCTGGTGTCCAATATCGCACTGTGGTATCGCCTGGAGACCACGCACAGCGAGACGCGCGCGGCCAATCAGGCCGTAATGACGGAGATCACCGCCCTGAAAGAGGCGGCCTCGGTGACCACCGCGTCGCAAAAGCGCAACGTGGAGACGCTGAAGGAAGAGCTGGAAACGGCTCGCCAGCAGGCCAATCAGGCTGCCGGCCACGCCAAGCAGGAGGCCCAGGCGCATGCCGACGAGCTAGCCCGGCGGCTGGCGGACGAGCAGGCCAAGCAGCAGGCGCAGGTGCAGTCGCAGCTCACCGACGTGCAACAGCAAGCCAGCACCGCGAATACCAAGATCGGCGAGGTGAGCGGCGATGTGTCCACAGTGAAGACGGACTTGGGAAATACCAAGGCCGAGCTGGAGAAGACCGTCGCCAACCTGAACAAGACCATCGGGGATCTGGGCGTGCAGAGCGGGTATGTGGCCACCAACGCCAAAGAACTCGATGCGCTGAAGCGGCTGGGCGAGCGCAACTACTTCCAGTTCACGCTGGTGAAGAAAGACAAGGCGCCCAAGCGGGTGGGCGACGTTTCGTTGAAGCTCAAGAGCGCCGACAAGAAGCGCAACAAGTACACGCTGGAAGTGCTGGCCGACGATAAGACGGTGGAGAAGAAGGACAAGGGCGTCAACGAGCCGCTGCAGTTCTACGTGGCCAAGGCGAAGCAGCCATATGAACTGGTGGTGAATGAAATCGGCAAGGACCAGATCACCGGGTACCTGGCGACGCCGAAAGACACCACGCCGCGGAATTAGCTTTCACCCGCCAAACCTTGCGGATTGCCGTCTTGAGGGCATGGATCGTCGTCCAGCTTACACCGCTGTTTTTGGGTGTTGCGGTGGACGGGCAGACCACGCCGGGCGTCCTGCGGGGGGTCGCGAGAGGGCCGGCCGGAGTACCGATGTCCGAAGTCCACGTGGCGGCGCACAACGTGGACGAGGGAATTGATCTTACAGCAGCGACCGGGGCCGATGGGACCTTCCTCATCGAGAACGTCAAACCGGGTCACTATCAATTGACAGCCAGCAAGCCGGGGTTCGCCAGTTCGCCGGTGACGGCCGTGACACTGGCAGCCGGGCAGAGTGTGAGTCTGGACCTTGCTCTGGGGGTTAGGGCCCTCACGAAACGGAACGGTTTCGTGAAGAGACTGTACAAGGCTTACGCCGACGACTGGAGCGGGACAGCCACGAGTGGAACTCCGCCTGCCCGCCGCGGATTACCATCGCCATTGAACTCGCCGCCGTTCCCGAATTCCGACTGGTCCTACGGCGGCTCGCCGGATATCGGCGCTCCAGACACTAACGTGCCCCCGCTGATGGAGGCCATCTACGGCGGCGCGAACGGGAAGGCCTGGGAAGACAGCAGAGTAAAGATATATGGCTGGCTGGAATCCAGTTTCAATCTGAGCACGTCCCACCAGTCGAACTCCCCGTCGGCCTATGACATCTACGCCAATCGGATAGAGCTGGACCAGGCCGTGCTGTACATCGAGCGCATACCGGACAGCGTGCAAACCGACCATGTGGACTGGGGCTTCCACATCAGCAGTTTGTTCGGCACCAGCTATCGCTTTACGGCGAACAAGGGCTATTTCAGCCAGCAA
>DATGGM010000294.1:0-2544 GCA_035308525.1 Bryobacteraceae bacterium | reverse complement strand
GACCCGGGGTGTACTGCTCGCGTTCGGTCACCTTTTTCTCCCTTAGTCTTAATAGCGTTTCAGCTGGGTGAGTTGAATGAGGTTGCCGCAGGTGTCGTTCAGCATCGCGATGGTCGAGCCGGTCACGTCGGTGGGCGGCATGGTGAACTCGGCGCCGTGGGCCTTGATGCGTTCGTAGTCGCCCTTAACGTCGTCGGTAAAGAACATCATGGCGGGCTGGCCCTGTTGAAAGGTGGCCTCTTGAAACGCCTTGGCGGCGGGGTTGTTGTTCAGCGCCAGTTGCAGCTCAGTGCCGTCCGGCTCCTCGGGCGAGGCCACGGTCAGCCAGCGGAATGGGCCCTGACTGAAATCGACCTTCTTGGCAAAGCCCAGTACCTCCGTATAAAAGCGCAGGGCCTTGTCCTGGTCGTCCACGTAAATGGTGGTCACTTTGATTTTCATTTGGTTGTCTCCTATGTCACGTTCGCGGTTTGGGCCGCGACGGTCTTCTCCTGGTTTTCGTTTTCGGTGGTGTTGACTGATTCATGCGGTCGAGGTGGCGTTCGAGAGCATCTACGTGAGCGGACCAGAACCGGCGGAACGGAGCCAGCCAGGCATCCACCTCCTGAAATGGTTCAGGTTTCAGGCGGTAGAGGCGGCGCTGGGCATCCACCGTGGATTCCACGAAGCCGGCGTCGCGCAGCACGCGCAGGTGCTTTGACACGGCCGGCTGCGGCATACGAAGTTGACGCTCGATCTCCCCGACCGACTGTTGTGACGAGACCAGCAGGCTCAATATCGCGCGGCGGTTCGGCTCCGCAATGATTTCGAACACAGACTCCACGTTTTTGAATATACTTCATGGAGCATATACGTGTCAAGGGATATATTAAGCCAGGGTTTCAGGCGGCGTGCGGGAACGTACAGTCTGATGCGTTTGGCGCGTGCAATTCAGAGCTCCGGGCTAGTCCTGTCGCAGCGCCTTCAGGGGATCCAGGTTGGCGGCGCGCCGCGCCGGCAGGTAGACCGACGGCAGCACCATCAGACCGACTAAGGCGGCGACCGCGGCGTAGGTGCCAGGGTCTCCCGGCGCCACCTCAAAGAGCATGCCGGTCATCAAACGCGATGCGGTAAGCGCTCCGACGAATGCCGCTCTGATTTTTTTTGGCGCGGTTTGGTTTTTTTTCTTGACTGTATTATAATACTAGTACACTATATAACTAGATGACCAAGAAAACCGCCTTCGGCTTCCTGCTGGACCTGCGCAGCGGCGTGCCCGTCTACCGCCAGATCATCGACCAGGTGATGGCCGGGATGGCCTCCGGGAGGCTGACGGTGGGGGACCAACTCCCCACGGTCCGGCAGGTAGCCGTGGACCTGGCCATCAACCCCAACACCGTGGTGCGGGCCTATCGCGAACTGGAGATCCGGGGGGTGCTCGAAACGCAGCAGGGCACCGGCACCTTCATCGCGCTCAAACAAGTGGCGCAGGACGATGGGGAGCACCGCCGCCGGCTGGCGCAGCTGGTCTCTGAGTTTGTGGCGCGCGCCGGCAGCGCCGGATTCACAGTCGCCGACCTAAAGGAGCAACTCAATGATCTATAAATTGAAGCTGGGAGCCAAGGACGAAAGTTTCGCCAAGGGAGAGAAAACGCCGGTGAGCAATATCGGCCTGGCGCTGGGCATCATCTGCATCGGCGCCGGAATCGTGTGGACGGTGACGATCAATCAGCCGGCCCCGGCGCTGGTGTCCAGCGCCATCGGCCTATATCTGATGTTCGCCATCAAGGTGGCGGATCAATGGGAGAAAGTCGCGGTGCTGCGGCTGGGCCGGTACCTGGGCCTGCGCGGCCCGGGGATCTTCTTCATCATTCCGATTGTGGATTCGCTGAGCCGGTTCGTGGATCAGCGCGTGCGGGTGGCCAGCGTTACGGCCGAATCGGCACTGACGCGCGATACGGTGCCGGTGAACGTGGATGCCATCATTTTCTGGGTGGTGTGGAACGCGGAGAAGTCCATCCTGGAAGTGGAGGACTTCATCGCGGCCATCACGATGGGCGCGCAGACGGCATTGCGCGAATCCATCGGGCGGCACCAACTGGCGCAGATGATCACGGAACGCGAGACGCTGGGGCACGAATTGCAACGCATCCTGGACGAGAAGACCAATCCGTGGGGCATCACGGTGCAGTCGGTGGAGATTCGCGACGTGCGCATACCGCACGAACTGGAAGACGCCATGTCGCGCCAGGCGCAGGCGGAGCGCGAACGGCAGGCGCGCAACATCCTGGGACTGGCGGAGACGGAAATCGCGGACAACTTCGCGCGCGCGGCGGCCACGTATCAGGACAACCCGGTGGCGCTGCACCTGCGCGCCATGAACATGCTGTATGAAGCCATCAAGGAGCGCGGCTCGATGGTGATCGTGCCGTCGTCGGCGGTGGAGACCATGGGGCTGGGCGGCATGCTGGGGACAGCGGCGCTGGCGGGAAAGACGCCGCAGTAATCCAGCGCCGAGTGGTTAACGTTATATAGTTACGGCGCCGCGGCACGGAAGGCTAGACT
>DATGGM010000293.1:0-7706 GCA_035308525.1 Bryobacteraceae bacterium | reverse complement strand
CGGAGCGATATCTACGCGCTGGGCATGGTGCTGTACGAGATCTTCACGGGCAAACGCGCATACGACGCCGGCACCATGGCGGAACTGATCCGGATGCAGGAGGGCGCGCAGATCACCAGCATGTCTTCGATCGCGGCGGGGATCGACCCGACGGTGGAGAGAGCTATCCGGCGCTGCCTCGACCCGGTTCCGGCCAGGCGCCCGGCAAACGCGTTGTCGGTGGCGGCGGTGCTGCCGGGGGGCGATCCATTAGCGGCGGCGCTGGCGGCGGGTGAAACGCCGTCACCGGAATTGGTGGCGGCATCCGGAAAGATGAAAGGGCTGCCGCTCTCCAGGTCCGTGCCGCTGGCGTTGGGACTCGTGGCTCTGATCATTGCCGTGCCGTTCGCCCGCAACAACGTCGAGATCCACAGCCTGGTGCCCTTCGAGCTTTCAGGCGAAGCACTGGCCGCCAAGGCGCGCGAATATGCCGCCACGTTTGGCTATTCCACCGCGCCCGCCGACCGCAAGTACGATTTGCAATGGGACTGGGGCGAAATCCAGGAGTCCCAGAAACACGCCAAAACCGTCGCCGAAACCCGCCGCTGGTTCCAGGCGGAATCGCCACTGCGGCTTGGCTATCGCGAAGCCCCGGTGCCCCTGGTCTCCCCGCCGGATGGAGAAGTGACCGAGAGCCGCCCGGCGCCGATCTTCTCGGGGATGATCGAGGTATGGCTCAACAGCCGGGGTGAGCTGCGGGAGTTTCACGCGGTGCCGCCGCAGGTGGATCGCGCCACCGCGCCGCGCGCGGTTGATACCGGGGCCATTTCGCGTGCCATCGGCTTCGATATCTCGCAATGGCCGGAGACAGAGCCACGCTTCACGCCTCTTTACGCGTTCGACTGGCAGGAGGCATGGAAAGGGACGCATCCGGTGCTGCACACGGAAATCATCGTGCAAGCCGCGGCCTGGCACGGCCGGATCACGGATTTGCAGGTCCTGTGGCCCTGGTCGAAGGCATCGCGCGAACCGGCCTCGCTCGCGGAATCCTGGCAGGACGTGGCGCGCCGGGTGGTCGAGCGCGTAACATCGGTCCTGGTCTTTCTGTTTGCGGCGTTTCTGGCGGCACGGAATCTGCGCGCGCGGCGCGGTGACGCGCGGGGCGCTTTACGGCTGGCAGTGGCCCTGACGATCCTCTCGGGCCTGGTCTGGATCTGTTCCACGCACTGGGTGGTGGACATTGCCATGATGAAAATCTTCCTCAACAACGCGAGTCTGTGGGTGGCGTACTCGGGCGTGATCTGGCTGCTCTACATCGCCCTCGAACCGGCCCTGCGGGCGCGCTGGCCGCACGCCATCGTCACCTGGAGCCGCGTGTTGGCGGGCCGTTGGCAGGATGCCCAAGTGGCGGCGCACGTCTTATATGGGGCGCTGATCGGGCTGGTGATCACGGCCTTCTTTGTGGTGGCAAACTGGCTTACGGGTTGGCGCGGATCGGAGGGCGCGGTCGCCGCCGCGGATGCGGGCGCCAGCGCGCCCGCTTTTCTCGCCGACGTGCTGGGCCGCGCCGTCAACGCGATTGAGTTCGGCCTGGTCGTGGTGTTCGCGATTTTCTGCTTCCGCGCCGTATTGCGCAAGGATTGGCTCGCTTCCGCGGCTGCCGCCGTGCTCTTCACCTTGTCGGAGAGCGGCGTGTTGGGTGGGGATCTGGTGAACTTCTTTTTCTTTCTGGTTATCTTTACCCTCCTGGTGTTCGTTCTGTTGCGCCTGGGCCTGGTGGCCACCATCGTGTCGGTATTCTTCACGAACAACCTGCTGCGGACGCCCGGCGCGCAGGGGCTGACGAAGCCTTACGAGTGGGCGGTGGTGGCTTATCCGGTGATGCTGGTCATCATCGTAATCTGGGCCTTCTGGCGGACATCCGGGCAGCAACTCCTGACGGTGAAGGCGGAGGAATCATGACACGGCGGGCGATCACGATATTATGCATGGCGCTGGTTCCGGCGGCGGCCGGCACGCCGGACCGGCGGCTGGTGTGGAGCGATGAATTCGACGGGGCGCGCGGCGCCGCGCCCGATCCGGCGAAATGGGTATACGACGTGGGAGCAGGAGGCTGGGGCAACGGCGAGTTGGAGACGTACACCAAGGATCGCACCAATTCCTACCTGGATGGCGAAGGGCACCTGGTCGTTCAAGCCGAGAAGGCGGCGGGCAGTTACACATCCGCGCGGCTAAAGACCCAAGGCAAGTTTTCGATGGCGTACGGGCGCGTAGAAGCGCGCATCCGGATCCCATACGGGCAGGGCATCTGGCCGGCGTTCTGGATGCTGGGCGACGATATCAAGGGCAAGGGATGGCCGGACTGCGGCGAGATCGACATCATGGAGAATATCGGGCGGGAGCCGGACACGGTGCACGGCACGGTGCACGGGCCGGGCTATTCGGGCGGGATGAGCATCGGCAAGGCTTACCAGATGGCGGCGGGGCGGTTCGCCGACGATTATCACGTGTACGCGGTGGAATGGTCGCCCGGGCGAGTGGAGTTTCTGGTGGACGGCAAGAGTTATTACGTGGTCACGCCGGCCTCGCTGCCGGCGGGCAGCAAGTGGGTGTACGACCATCCCTTCTTCGTAATTCTGAATGTGGCGGTGGGGGGCTCGTGGCCGCACAATCCGGATGAGACCAGCGTATTTCCGCAGAAGATGCTGGTGGATTATGTGCGGGTGTATGAGCAGCGGGCGGGGCCGTAGCCAGTTCACGCCTGCTCGGGGTCGAGTACCAGCCGGATGCCCTCCAGCATGCGCTCGTAGCTGGAGACTTCCCGATCGAGATGCCGGGCGCCCGCGGCGGTGATCCGGTATACCCGTATGCGGCGCCCGCCAGGGGATACGTCCCAATGCGCCTTCAACCAGCCGTCCTGCAACATCCGCTGGAGCGCCGGATAGAGGGATCCTTCCTCGATCTGCAGCAAGTCTTTGGAAGAACGCTTGATTTGCCGGGCGAGCGCGTATCCATGGAGCGGGGTGCGCTGCAAGGTGCGCAGCACCATCATTTCGAGGGCACCGGGAAAGAGATCCTTGCGATCACCTTTTGGCACTAGGCATAGAATAAAATAGTATAGGCATTGGTGTCAAGGGCCGCTGCGGAACGCCGCTGCGGAGCGCGGCCTAGAAGCCGCCGCGGGGGCGGTAGCCGGGGCGCGAGCGGACGCGGTACTTCTTGCCGACATCGGAGACGATTTCGACGGCGATTTTGCGGAAGCCGTCGTTGGGGTTGGGCTGCGGGTAATAGGTGACGGTGTAGGAATTGCCTAAGTCTTCGCGGATGGACTCGAAAGCCTCGACCTGTTTCTGCCAGGTTTTGGCCCAATAGGCTTTGCCTCCGGTGCGCGTGGCGATGCGGCGGAAGACGCCGCTGGAGATGGGGTCCTTATTCACCTCGTTGGTGGAGATGACATAGATGGGGATGCCTTCGTCTTCGGCCACGGCGCGCACATCGTCGGGCGCGACCATGCTGGCATTGTCGGGGCCGTTGGAGAAGACGATGACGACCTTGCGACCCGGGACATGGGCGGCGTCGCGCAGCGTGAGCAGGAGGGCGTTGTAGAGGGCGGTATCGTCGCCGGCGACGGCTTTGCGCAGGCCGCCGATGGCATCGCCGCGATCGCGGGTGAGGGAGGCGGCGCGAGAGAGATTGCGGCTGAAGGTATAGACGGCCACCGAATCGGCGCGATCGAGGCCGCGGACGAAATCGGCGATGGCATCTTCGGCATAGACGAAGCCGCGATACATGAAATTGCTGGTATCGAAGAGCACGAAGACGTTGGTGCCGACGAAGGCGTCGCTGTGCAGGTCGATGCCGGGATTGCCGGGGGCTTCGGCGGGTTCGCCCGCGACCAGGGCGCGGGTGGTGCCGTCGGGCAGCACCTGCATGGGAGGCTTGGCGCCTTCGGCGAAGGTAGCCATCTTCTGGACGATGCCGTCCTCGTAGATTTTGAAGTCGGTGTTTTTGAGGCCGTTGATGTAGCGGTTGTGGCTGTCGGTGACAGTGAAACTGAGCACCACCATGTCCACTTTCACGCGGAAGACGGGATGCTGGCCTTCCTGCGCTTTGGACGGATCCTGCGCCTTCAGGACGGCGGCACCGGCTGCCGCTCCTAGAAAAATGCGGCGTGAAATCAGGCTCATTCGTTCACCTTAGCGACCAGAGAAGGCCGGTTCTTGGAGCGCACTTCGTCACCGACGGTGCGGAGGGAATGGAGCAGCGCCGGCCAATCTTCAAGGTGAGAAGCGAAGATATGCTCGACCAGCTTCTGGGTCCACTCGGGGATGCGGACATTGAGCTGGGAAGGCCGGACGAAGGTCTGGTCGGCGAGTTGCGCCCAATATAGCGTGTTGGATTCCCAACTCTCGGCCAGGATGCGGCTGGAGTATCCCATCAAAGTCGGAAAAGTGCGCAGGTGAAGCAATTCGGGCCGGTAGGAATTGGCGAGGGTGGGCTTGGGAGTTCCGAACGCGGCGGAGATGACCCGGTAATTGATCTGCTGAGGCGAATCGGCTGCCATGCGGCGGATCTCGGCCAGCAAGAGCGAGGGCGGGCTTTTGGGATTTTCCTGCATGCGGGCACTCAGCACGAAAAGCTCGGCGGGGGTCACTTTGGCGATGGCGGCCGGCACCGCGCCGGTCTCGAGCAGCGCGCCGACCTGGCCGACACGCGCGGGCGAAGCCTGGGAGCTCAGCACGTCCAGAGTTTCCTGGCGCAGGGCGGGATCGAGGGCGGACGCAGCCATCAGCGATTCGGCATAGCGCATGTGCAACGCCACCCAATGCAACTGGGAAGGCGTGACGTTCCACCAGCGGGGGATGACGGCGCTCAACATGATCTGGGGAACCAGGTCGCCCCAGATGAGGGCCTGGGTCTGGTCGGGGATCAGGAAGTTCTGTTCGGCCTCGGCGAGGGCGTAGGGCAATCCAGAGAGGGAACCGACCAGGCGGCCGCCGCCGTTAGAGGGCCAACCGGACCCGAAGACCTCGGTGGAGCGCCACATGTGGTTGCTGGCCTGCACTCCCAGGAAGTCGTGGCTGCGCACGAACAGCGGATTGGTATAGAGGACCTGGGCTCCGGGAGGCGCGTAGTGGATGTAATTGAACGCCACGAGGGTATCGCGCAGGAGGGGGGCCAGCAGGCCGCGCACATCGCGCAGTTTCTCGCCGTTGACTTTGTCGATGGCGGCGCGCAGGTTCAGTTTGTGCTGCTGATCCACGTGCTTGTCGGTCCAATATCCGAAGGAGAGCGAGTTCTTTTCTATGGGACTCAAGGAGGCGCGCGAGAGGGGGATCTCGGCGATGCGGGCAGAGATGCGGTTAAGCAGCACGGTGTTTAACTTGCCGCCCTGAGCGACGGCGTCGAGGTGGTTGGCGAGCTCGAAGAGGTCGTCGACGGAAATGATGTGCTGGGCTTCCAGAATGCGGAGCATCTCCTCGACCATCTGGGTGTGGGACTCCACGTCGCTGGTCTCGGCGGCGCCGGCCAACAGATCGACCAGGCGGGCCTGCAGCGGGGCATCGGGCCGGGAACCGGTGGCGGAGAGCAGGAGCTTGACGCCGCCGCGGCCGGCATCGAACAGGGAACGATCGTCATGCACGGCGCCAAAGGGCGCCACCAAGGCGGCGAAGGTCTCGTCGGCTTTGGCGGGCGGCAGGCTGCCCAGGCGGGAAAAGATCTGCCACATACCGACCAGGGCCTGCATGGAACCGAGCGTGTCGGCGCGCAGCAACAAATCCTTGAAGCGGCCGACGGCCTCGGCGGTGTCCATGAACTCCACAATGGATTTGTCGCTGAGAGTGGCGGCATCGTTGAAGATGGCATATTGACTGCCGAAGATGTGATAGTTGCGGGCGAGCAGGTCGACCGTCTCGGGGGTCAGGGGTTTGGGACGGGAGCGATCCAGATCGCTGAGAGCCATGAAGATCTTGAGGGGCTCATTTTCGACGGCCTTGCGGGTGAGGCCGAACAAGGCTTCGAGGGCGTCATCCGGTTCCTTCCAGGCCGCGGCGGCGCGGGAGAGCCTGGCGTCGTACTTGCCTTGTTGATGGCCGATGAACAGGTCTTTCCACACCTGGAGATTGCCGGGGACATGCGGCCGGCCATCGGGCTCCATCCACAGGCGGGTGGTCAACAGCATCATGTCGGCGTTGGAGCGGAACACGGGCCGCGCCGGGCCGGGGCTGGTGACACGTCCGCGGATGGCAAGGTAGAAGCGCTGCATGCGCGCGGGTTCGGTCAGGTAATCGCGGACGGGGCCGTTGATGCGGGCGAGGGCATCAAAATAGCTGGCCAGCCAGCCGTCGTCCCTGGCGAGCAACTTTTCAAAGAAGGCGGCGCCCTGGCCGGGGGGCGCGCCGGCCAACTCGGTCCAGACGGGAATGGTGCGGGGCGCGCCGGGCACGATGGCTTTTCCGCCGCGCACCTGGAACATGCCGCCGAAGAAATCGAGTACATGCGCATAAGCCTTCAGGCGCGGCAAGGAGAGGTTCTTGCGGAACTCGGCGGCGGTCTCACGATCGAGCTTGGAGATGCCCAGGTAGAGGCGGCACAGGGCGGGATCCGAGAGCAGTACATCGATGAAGCTGCTGGTTTCCTTTTCTTTGGCGGAGAGCCAGTAATCGGCGCCGAACAGCACGGGAACGCGGGCGGGCTGGTAGTCGTAAGAGAACGGGCGGTTGGTGCGGAGCGCCTGTTCGAGCGCCGGAATGGGGAAACCGGAATCGGTGGTGAGGAAGGCGCGGGTGGCGTTGACGGTTTCCAAGACAACTTCGCTGCCGCATCCACCGCGCATGCGGAAACCGAGAATGCGGAGCAGATCAGCGGCGTTGGAGGAATCGCAATTCTCGATTTTGATGACCTTGGCGGGGCCGGCCAGCTTCTCAATCTCGCGCGCCTGGGAGACGTAGCGGTGCACCAGCTTGAGGTACTCGGTCTGCTCGAGGGCTTCGTTGCTGTGGGTGGCCTGGAAGCCGTTGGTAACGACGTTACGTGCCAGAGCGGGCAGCACATCGTCGGGCTGGGCCTGGCTGGAGATGGCGGCCATGCGGCTGAAGGAGCTGAGGGGTCCGGGGATCTCGACGTATTCGCGGCCGGCGGTGTCGTCAGGCGGCGCAGCGGGAAGGGCGGCGGGGCGTTCGCCGGCGAGCAGGGATAATTCGGTTAGCCGGCGCGCCACGGCGGCGCGCTGGTCGCTGTGGGCCGGGCCGTCGAGGGCGGCCAGGAGTTTGGCGAAGGCATCTTTCGCGCCGGGGTCTGCGTAGCGGTCGAGGAAACCGGCGTATTCGGCCAGCGCGGTGATGTCGGTGGGGGCGGCTTGGGCGGCCTGCGCGAGGAGGGCGCGGGCGGCTGGAGCATCACCCGATTGTTCGAGTTGGCGGGCGCGGTCGAGGTTATCGCCGGCCCGGAGGGGTAGAAGGAAAACTGAAATAAAGAATACTGCCAAGCAGGAGGACTTCATGATGGAATCCCGTACCGTTGGTCATCCACTTTAGCATGTTCGGCACGGGTTTGGAGGGGATGCATGTGTTACAAGCGAATTGGCTTCGTTTCGTTTTTTTTTAAGACTCCCGGGCCTCGCCGGGTCTCGCCGGCTATGGCACACCCTGCCTTTACTATGATGCCAGTAGCACTCGGGGCTGCGAGGGTGCGCGGCGTGGAAGTTATTGAGGGCGCGGGGAAAG
>DATGGM010000292.1:0-16071 GCA_035308525.1 Bryobacteraceae bacterium | reverse complement strand
CTTTGGCGGAAGGTGCGCTTGACCTCATCCGGGGAAGCGTCGGCGACGCGGCGGGCTGCATCCATCACGCAGGGCGCCAGGCGGGACTGCGACAGGACCAGTTTCGGCGGCACGGGGAAGAAGGCCAGCATACCCCAGACCACCACAGTCGCGTAGAGCACGCCGCGGACGACTCCGAATGCGCCACCGAGCACGCGATCGAGCCAGACCAGGTCGAGGGTGCGGACGAATTTGACGAGTATGCCGGAAGCCACGCCTCCCACCATGCTGATGCCGCAGAAGACGATCAGGAAGCCAACAATGTTGGCGACGTTGGGCCGCGTGAGGTGCAAGCTGTGCCCGACGACGTGGTAGTAATGCAGGCCGAGGATCAGGCCCACGATGGAGGCGCCGAAGGCCACGGCGGTTTTGGCGAACCCGGCACGGAGTCCGCTGACGATCGAGACGATCATGATCAGACCCAAAGTGAGATCGATCCAGTTGTTCATTTGAGGGCCTCCATGGGGTGTACGCGGTCCGGATTGAGTTTGTTCCGCATTCTGTGCCCCGAGATAGGGAGCATTACCCCCATTTGAGGGTATCGGACTACCCCCATTTTTTGGGTTCGCCGTGTATTTTCCGGTGCACGGCCTGGCCGAGCCCTGAAAGCGTGCCGCGCTCTAAGATCAGGGTAGCACGGCGGATAGAGGCGTATCATGCTTGGGCCGGCGGCCCTCAGGCCACGTCGCGATCGTCGGAGGCCTCTGCGTGCATCCGCGGCCATTTCAGCTTTGTTCCTCGCATGAGGCAGAAGAAAAGCTTATATGGCCGCAGATGCACGCAGATAAACGCGGATAAGAGGAATCAAATTCAGGCTTAAAATAGGTTAATTGGTTCCCGGCGGCTTTGTGGAAACGCGCCGCCTGCGCCGGGGCGTCTATGGTTGTGTTCGCGAGAGGTGTCTCGGATGGCGCAGTCCTTAACGCCCGCCCGCATCAACGGCCAGATCATCATCGATCAGATTGTCCGCAACATGCAGATGGGGCAGTTCGAGATGGGGTACAGCGTGCTTGTGCCCTGCATGTTCAGCGTGTACCTGCACCCGGACGATTATTCCAGGCTGGCGAACATCCAGGAACTGATCCGGGAGGACGCGCGGCGCGCGCTGACGGCCCAGGTGGCACAGTGGAACGCCAAGCCGCCTCTGTTCCGGCGGGGAAGGAAGAGCAAGCTGTACCGGATCGCGCGGCACGACTGGTGGATCGAGTTCTTCGCCGATAGTGAGAACGTGGTGCCGTCCGGGGACGTGGAGATCCACTCGGAGCTCAACGACGTGCCGCAGCCGGGATACCGCGGGGTTAAGACTACCCTGATCGATCGCGAGACATCCATCCCCCCGGCGCGGGTGGCGCGCGACCGGACGATGACGCGGCGGGGCGCGGACAAGATCTTCGCGGAGATCCGCTACGAAGACGATTCCGGGCCGCAGAGCTACTTCGTGACGCAAAACGAGATCACAATCGGGCGCGGCGGCGAGGACCTGTCGGTGGATCTGCCGTTGTACACGAACGATGAAGTATCGCGGGAGCACTTGCGTTTGCGGCGGGATCCGGCCACGGGGCGCTTCACGGTGGCGGATCAGAGCCGCAACGGGACGTGGCTGAACGGGCGCAAGCTGGCGCGCGGGGTGGAGGAGCCGGTGCCGGACAAGGCGCGCATCCAGGTGGCGGAGGTGATCACGCTGTCGTTCGAGGTGAAGAAGTAATGCCGCAGCCTTACCAGCTCCACATTCCGTTCGTACTGCTGTTCCTGGCGCTGGTGGTGTGCTTTATCGTGGCGCACATCGTGAAGGAGCGCGACTGAAGTGGGGGCGGCGGGCGGGTGGCGGGCCGGCGCGGCAAGCGATACCGGACTGCTGCGCGCGCGCAACGAAGACCGCTACTGGGTCGACGAAGAACGCGGCATCTTCCTGGTGGTGGACGGCGTGGGCGGGCACGCGGCTGGGGAGACGGCCGCGGAGATCGCGGTAGAAACGATCCGCGAGCAACTGGCGGAAGCGGAGGGCCCGGCCGAGGAGCGCGTGCGGCGCGCGATCACGGACGCCAACAATCGCATTTTCGAACGGGCGCAGGATGCGGAGGCGCTGCGCGGCATGGCGTGCGTGCTCACGCTGGCGGTGGTGGACGACGGGCAGATGGTGATCGGGCACGTGGGCGACTCGCGGCTGTATCTGATCTGGAACGGCGGCATACGCAAGCTGACGCCGGACCACTCGCCGGTGGGGGAAGGCGAAGACGCGGGCGAATTCACCGAAGAACAGGCCATGCTGCATCCGCGCCGCAACGAGGTCTTCCGGGATGTGGGCACGCGGCCGCGAGACGCGGGCGATGGGAGTTTCGTCGAGGTGCGGCGTTGCGATTTCAAGCCGGATGCGGCGTTCTTACTGTGTACGGACGGGCTAAGCGACCTGCTGCCGGCGGCGGCTATACGGGAGATCGCGGAGCGGTATGCGGGCGAACCGGAGCAGGTGGCGCGCGAACTGGTGGAAGCGGCGAACGAAGCGGGCGGCAAGGATAATGTGACGGCGGTGCTGGTAGCGGGCGGCGAGTTCCGGGGGCGCGGCTCCGGCGGCACGCTGGAGGCGCGGGCCCGGCATGCGACCACGCGCATGCGGATGGGGAACTCCGGGGAATCGGCGGCGGGTGCGGCGAGATCCATGTGGGCGGGCCGCGCGGCGTTCCTTATTTACGGCGTGGTGCTGGGCTTCCTGCTGTGCGCGGCGCTGCTGGCCACGCGAGGATAACGATGGAACCGGCCAGCCGCTTCGGACCTTACGAAATCATCCGCCGGCTAGGCAAGAGCATGAACGATGTGTATCTGGCGCTGGACACGCGCGCGAACCGGCAGGCGGCGCTGAAGCTGATCAAGTCGGGTCCGGACGCGGTTTCACGGCTGGTGACGGAATCGGAGCGCCGCGGGGCGGCTATTCAACAGCGGCTGCGGGCGCTCGATCCGCGGGTGATCGAGGTTTACGATTACGGCGACCTGGACGGGTATTTCTTTGTCGCCATGCAGTACGTGGAAGGACGCAACCTGGCTGAAGCGCTGGCGCGCGACGGGCGGATGAGCGCGCTGCGGGCGGCGCGCATCGCGCTGGAGATTGGCGGGCAGTTGGAGAAGTTCCACACATTCCAGCCGGACGGCGCATCGGCGTCGGTGGTGCACGGCGACATCAAGCCGTCGAACATTCACCTGGGCCCCAACGATACGGTGCGCCTGCTGGATTTCGGGATCGCCAAGACGCTACGGCCGGATCGCGATTTCACGTTCCACAATTTCGGGAGCCCCAGCTATTGCTCGCCGGAGCGATTGGGGCGGTCGGTGCTGGATCAGCAGGCGGATTTGTGGGCGGTGGGGGCGACGCTGTACGAGATGGTGGCGGGTTGCCCGCCCTACCAGGCTGAAGACACGGGCAAGCTGGAGAAGCTGATCCAATCGCGGCGGCCGCCGCGGGCGCTGCCGGCGAGCTGTCCGGACGCTTTGAGGGCCATCATACGCAAGTCGCTGGCGCCCGATGTGGACCGGCGGTATCCGTCGGCGGCGGCGTTTACGAGCGATTTGAACGCATTTCTGGAAGGCACGGAAACGGTGGCCGAGCAGGAGAAGCGCGCGCCGTGGAAGCTGCATCCGACGCGGGAATCGGCGGTGGTGCTGGGAAAGAAGAGCGCGGCGAAGCGCTGGCGCAAGCGCGCGCTGCGGGTGCTGGCGGCGCTGGCCTGCGTGCTGACGGGCATGCTGCTGTTCATCGGCACCAGCCTCTACTCGCGCTATTGGAGCGACAGCAAGCAGGTGCGCGCGACGCTCGATTGGGAGATGTATCAGGACTTAGAGAGCCAGTTCGGGTTCCTGGGGAAGTATTCGCCGGTGGAGAAGCTGCGGGCGCCGCTGCGGGCGGGATACGAGCAGGCCGGCGCGCAGGCGGCCACACGGGCGGACTGGCAGAAGGCGGCGATCCTGTTGGGGCACGCGGTGGAACTGGGGGCGGGTGACCGGTGGACGCTGGCCCGGCGGGCGCTGGCACTGGGTCATCTGGAGACGAATCCGGCGGCGGCGCGGGAGCATTTCGCGGAGGCCTCGCGGCAGGCGCCGGAGTGGGCCGATCCGCTGGCGGCAGCGGCGCGGACGTACGCGGGCCAGCCCGACGAGGCCATGGCGGCTTACCAGAAGGCGGCGCAGGCCGGTTACAAGATCAGCGAGGCGGATGCGCGGCCGATCGCGGAGGCGTATCGCGTGCGCGGATTTGACGAGCTGCAAGCGGGGGACGTAGGGGCGGCGCGCCGGGATTTCGACCGGGTGCAGATCCTGGCGCGGGACATGGAGACACCGAATTTGCAACCGCCCGCGCCGCGGCGCAAGGCGAGGGTACGGCGACGGCGCTGATGCACCACATATGACGCCCACCAGGAGTTGGGAAGCCGCGGCAGGCCCGGCGTCACGGGCTCCGGCGCGGACGGACGGGGTGGGCTGGCTGGCGGCGGCGTCCTGCCTGGTGGCCGCCGGGCTGCTGTTCGTCTACATCGCCAAAACGCAAAACTTCGCGGATGTTTCCGAGCGATTGCGGCACGGCGACATGCTGAACCTGAACGCGGCCGAGAGCGCGGATCAGCTCCGGCCGTTTCTGGACGATGCCGCGGCGGAGAAGACCTTTGCGTTTCTGCGCGCGGCGCGGCCCATACCGAATGTGGGGGCGCTGGCGCGCCTGCGCCACGAGCGCAAACCGCTGCTGCCCCTAACGAGGTTGAAGCCCGGGTGGGTGGTGCGGACGCCCGCCGAGTTCCGGCGCGAGTATATCGAATGGTCGGCGATTTACCTGGCGGGGTTTTACGTGGTGTGGTTCGCCTGGCGGCTGCGGCAGTTTGCAGGCGACCGCGCGATGCTGCCGGCACTGCACCTGCTCTCCGGTATCGGGCTGATCCTGATGGTGAGCCTGCGCGATCCGTTACGCGATACGCTGGAGTTCCGCAAGTTCGCGCTGGGCGTGTTTCTGGGCTGCCTGCTGCTGCTGTTGCCGCTTTTCCGCGCATTCGATTACCGGCGTATGGCCGGTTGGATTTACACGCCGCTGCTGGCGGCGTTTGGGATGCTGGCGCTGCTGCTGCGTTTCGGGACGGGGCCGGGATCGAGCGACAACAAGGTAAACCTGGGGCCGTTTCAGCCGGTGGAAGCGATCAAGATTCTGGTGGTGTTTTTCCTCGCCGGATATTTCACGCGCAATTGGGAACGGCTGCGCGACCTGCGGCAAAAGGGCTTGCGGCGGCTGGAGGTGCCGCGGCTGGCGCACCTGCTGCCGGTGGTTTGCGCTACGGCCGCGGCCATCCTGCTGTTTTTCGTGTTGAAGGATCTGGGGCCGGCGCTGGTGCTGTTCTTTCTGTTTCTCACGATGTTTTCGGTGGCGCACGGGCGGGCCGGCCTGGCGATTTTGGGGATGGCGGTGATGGTGGCGGCGGTTACGGTGGGCTACCGCATCGGGCAGCCGCACACGGTGGTGGATCGCATCAACATGTGGCTCTCGCCGTGGGACAACGACGTGCACGGCGGCAATCAACTGTCGCACGCGCTGTGGGCCTTCTCGACCGGCGGGGTGTGGGGCGCGGGTCCGGGTTATGGAGATACGGGGATGATTCCGGCCGGCAGCACGGACCTGGTGCTGCCGGCCATCGGCGAAGAGTGGGGCCTGGTGGGAGTGGCGAGCGTATTCCTGCTGTTCGGGTTTCTGATCTACCGGGCGTTTCGCATCGCGCTCGGGGCGCTGTCGGATTACGGCTTCTTTCTGGCGCTGGGACTGGCGGCGCTGCTGACCTTCGAGATGCTGCTGATTTCTTCGGGGGTGCTGGGCGCGCTGCCGCTGTCGGGCGTGGTGTCGCCATTTCTGAGCTCGGGGAACACGGCCATGCTGGCGAATTTTCTGATCTTCGCGCTGCTGCTGGGGATCTCGGCGGGCAAGCCGTCGGCGGACGGGCATGCGCTGTTCCGCGGGCCGGTACGCTGGTGGGGGGCGGCGCTGGCGGCGGGCGGGCTGGTGTTGCTGGCGTTCGCGGTGCGCTACCAGGCGGTGGAGGATCGGCAATACCTGGCGCGGGACACGCACGTTTTCGAGGACGACGGGGTGAAGCGCGCGCAGCACAACCCGCGGATCAATTCTATTGCGCGGGAGATTCCGCGCGGGGATATATTCGACCGCAACGGCGTGCTGCTGGCCACCAGCAACTGGAACGCGCTGGAGCAGCGGCGCGCGCAATACCAGGCCATGGGGATCTCGATCGACCAGGCGTGCCCGCATCTGGAGGCGCGGCACTATCCGTTCGGCGCAGCCACGGCGCATTTCCTGGGGGATCTGCGGACGGGGGAGAATTTCCACGCGCCGAATGCGTCGCTCGTGGAGCACGATGCGAACGGGCGGCTGCAAGGCTACCAGTATTCCGAACTGGTGGCTTTGGTGCGGTACCGCCACCAGCCGGGAAATCCGGCGCTGCGCGATCTGCTGGCGCGGGACCGCACGGTCCGGACGACGCTGGATATCCGGCTGCAGATGCACGCCGATGAGATCCTGCGGCGAAGGCTGCAGCAGGCCAACAAGGAGAGAGGCGCGGCAGTGGTGATGGACGCGCACACGGGCGATGTGCTCGCCATGGTGAGCCTGCCTGAACCCGGGCCGCCCAGTGCGCGCAGCGCGGCGCCATCGAACGACGATCTGCTGGATCGGGCACGCTACGGCGAGTATCCGCCGGGCTCGACCTTCAAGCTGGTCACGGCGATGGCGGCGCTGCGGACGGATCCCGGGCTGCGCGACAAGCCGTTCACGTGCAGGCGGCTGAGCGACGGGCGCACGGGAGCGATGGTCACCGGCTGGAGAAGGCCGATTCGCGACGACATTAAAGATCGGGCGCACGGAACGCTGACGATGGAGCGGGCCATTGAAGTTTCGTGCAACGCGTATTTTGCGCAGTTGGGAACTTACGAAGTGGGGGCGCAGGCGCTGAAGGAAACCTCCGACCTGCTGGACATTCCATCCGGCTCGCTGAAGGATTTGAGCGCGGCGCTGCCGTTTGCTTCGTACGGCCAGGGGCCGCTGCTGATCACGCCGTTCAAAATGGCGCGGGTGGCGGCGACCATCGCGGCCGGCGGCGCGATGCCGGAAGGGCGCTGGCTGGGCGACGGAAACAACACCCGCACGGACACTCCGCGATCTATCGTGCCTGCCGAGCAGGCGGCATTCATCGCGGGCGCCATGCGGCGGGTGGTGACGGACGGCACGGCGCGGCACGCCATGGCGGGAACTCCGGTGGACCTGGCGGGCAAGACCGGCACCGCGCAGCTTGGCGAAGGCGAACCGCACGCCTGGTTCGCGGGCTTCGCGCCATACGAGGGCGACGGCAGCCGGCGGATGGCGTTCGCGGTGCTGGTGGAGCACGGCGGGTATGGCGGGCAGGTGGCGGCGCCTATCGCGCGTGAGATCATGGAGGCTGCCAAGGAAATGGGGTTGCTGCCGTAGGCGCGCGATATGAATCTCGCCGACTTCCTGGAAAAATTTGGCCGGACGGTTTTCGAAGCTCCTTTTGCGGTGGGGCAAGGCAGCGAGCCGCCGGAGGTGGCGGAGATCCGGCTGGCGATCCTGGAGCAGGTGCGGGCCAAGTGTTACCGGTCGGGGGGAAAGCGGGTGTTCCCCTGCAACCTGGTGCACATCCACGTGCGGGGAGTGGAGGATAGCCGCGCGCCGCTGTTCAACGGCAAGTTTTTCCGGCAGTATTTCGAGCAGGAGCTGCGCCGTCATCTGGATAAAGAAGAGTGCCGGTATCCCGAGGATCTGCAGGTGGATGTGCAGGTACTGCGGGAGCTGCCCATGCCGGGCGAGCAGTGGGTGTGGGTGGAGATCGAATCGCGGGAAAAGGCCAGCCCGGCGCCGGCGGCCACCAGGCGCGCGGCGCGGTTAGTGGTGATGGAGGGCAAGGCCAACGAGGCGGAGATCACGCTTTCCAAGGCGCGCACAAACATCGGGCGCACGGTGGACGTGTATCGCGCGGAAGGCCCGCTGCGGCGCAACGACCTGGCCTTTACGGAAGATACGGAAATCAACCGGACGGTATCGCGGGAGCACGCGCACATCATCCACGACAGGGCGGCGGGAGAATACAGGCTATTCAACGACCGCTGGTATCAGCGTGACACGGAGGGACCACCCGCGCCGGCCACGTGGATCGTGCGGGATGGCCTGAGCCAGCCGGTACACCGGACGGCGCGCGGCACCAAGCTGGAACACGGCGACGAGATCCATTTGGGCAGGGCCGTGGTGCGGTTCCAGGTCAAGTAGTACCCGATGATATAGTACTTACCCCTCCCGTAAACATTGGTTGCCACCAACACCGCCATAGTAAAATACGACGACGGGAGGGAATCACGCATTGCGGGCGCGGTGGTTGGCAGGGGTGTTGTGCGGCGTGGCGATGCCTTTGGCTGGTCAGCACGCGACCGTCATTCGCGAACTGGGCCACAGTGTGTCAGCTCCTTTGCGCAGCCTGGTGGATCAACAGGCAGGCTACGTGGCGGAGGATGATGACGGCGAGTTCCGGGAAACCACCAACACCGCGGCGGCAAGCGTGGATGACCTGGTGGCGCAAACCACATCGGGCTCGCCGCTGGTCACCGTACCGGGCTTGAACGTGTTGGGCCTGGGCTATGGTTTCACGGGTCCAAACGGAACGCATAACCCTAGCGGGGTCCCGCCCGATCCGAACGCCGCGGTGGGCGCCACGCAAGTGGTGGAGACGGTCAATCTTTCGCTCGCCGTGTTCGACAAAGCCACGGGAACCGCAACGCTGGGCCCGATTTTTATCGGATCCTTATGGAAGACGTTCAACGCGTCCTGCGCGGATGGCGCGAGTTTAGCCGACCCTATCGTGCTTTGGGATAAGCAAGCCGGGCGGTGGGTTATAAAGATCGGCACGTTGGGCACTCCTTATTTATCGTGCATTGCGGTGTCAAAGACCGGCGACGCCACGGGCGCTTATTACCTCTATGCATTCCAGCAGCAGGCCGACGGCAGATATACCGGCCAAAAACTGTCGGTCTGGGCGGACGCTTACTATCTGAATACTTCGATCACGAATAACTCGGTATATGCGGGGCCGTCCGCCTGCGCCGTGGACCGCAGCCGGATGCTCAGCGGACTTAGCGCGACGATGCAGTGCATCCAGATCAATAACACGCAGATCACCGGAATGCTGCCGTGCGACATGGATGGCCCGACCGGGCCGCCGGCGGGATCGCCGAACTATTTCCTGGTGGAGGGTCCGAAGGGTTCCAGCTCCCTGTATTTATACCGTTATCATGTAGACTTCACGACGCCGGCAAACACGGCGCTCACGGGTCCAGTGGTAATTCCTGTCGCGCCGTACAGTGCATCCGGCCAGGTACCGCAACTGGGGACTACGCAGAAGTTGAATACGAACGGCACCGGGTTGATGCAACGCCTGTCTTATCGTAACTTCGCCAACGCCGTGCCGCCTTATGAAGTGCTGCTGGCCACCAACTCGGTGATCACCGGTAAGAGCACTCAAAAAGGGGTGGGGATGCGCTGGTATGAGATTCACAATCCGGCGGGTACGCCGGTGCTGTATCAGCAGGGGACTTACGCGCCGGACTTGAATTACCGGTGGATGGGAGCGATCGCCATGGATGGAATGGGCGACATCGCTCTCGGTTACACCATTTCGACAACCACCGGGTATCCGTCAGTCAGGTACACAGGGCGGGTGCCCAGCGATCCTCCGAGCACGATGGAAACGGAAGCCACCATCTTCAACGGGAGCGGCTACCAATCCAATTCGGACCGCTGGGGCGATTACACCAGCATGAGCGTGGATCCGGTGGATGACTGTACCATGTGGTACACGGGTCAATACATGGCGGGGACAGGCAATGTGGAGTGGGCTACGCGCCTGTTCTCGTTCCACTTTCCGTCGTGTCAACCGGCGGCCCGAAATGGCGCGGGGCAGCACTGATCAGGGGCTGGGGTTGGCAGGGAAAAGCCACGGCCACCAACGCTAGGAGCGAACCTTTGACTTTGAGACTTGGAAGCTTTAGCGCAATAGCCGGCTGCCTGTTTGTGGCGGGCGGAACTCTGCTGGCGCACGATCCGCACGATCCCATGCAAGTGGTGGCCATCTCGCCCAACTTTGCGCAAGACCACACGATGCTGGCTGCCTCGGCCGGACTGACGGTGAAGTTAGGCGCCATCGTCATGTTCAAGTCGACAGACGGTGGAGCAGATTGGTCGCCGGTTCCCGGGCTGTTGGGCAACACAACCATCAAGTCCGTCATTTTCTCCCCGGCCTACGGTCAGGACCAGACGGTTTTCGTGGCGGGCGGCACGGGACTGTCGGTGTCCAAGGATGGCGCAAACACGTGGACTTTATTGTCGACCATACCGCTGGCAAACCTAGCGCTGTCGCCGAACTTTGCCGCTGACAATACGCTGTTCGCGCTCGGCATCTCAAACAAAGTGTACCGGTCGCTTAATCGCGGCGTGAAACTCACGCCGATTACAGCGCCCAGTCCGTTGACCTCGGGGCTCAGCACCACAGCGGTGTCACCCCACTTCGCCAGCGACCACAGCCTGCTGATCGGTTCTCAGGCGAACGGAATCTTCAAATCCTTCGACAGCGGCGCCACCTGGACGGCGGTCACCACTGGTTTCACGCTGCCCAATGTCACCGCGCTCGATTATGCGCCGGACTTCAGTTCCAGTCAAACTGTTTTCGCGGGAACCCACGGCGGCGGGTTTTTGATTTCGGCCGACGGCGGCAATACCTGGGCGAAATCCAATACGGGCCTCACGGATACGAACGTGATCTCACTGGCTTTTTCGCCGACTTACGTGCAGGATGGGACCTTGTGGGTCACCACGGCAGCGAAAGGCGTTTTCCAGTCGACGAATCGCGGCGTATCCTGGGGACGGCCCGTTACGGTTTCGCGGCAGTTATCGAACCTGACCACGGTGCATTACCAAACGATTGCCGCCACCGCCGGGATGCAACTGCTGGGCATGTTCGAGGGGCTCTGGACTTCCGTCAACAACGGCGCGTCCTGGCAATACGTGGATACCATCCCGACGCGCATGGTGCGTTACATCCATCCGTCGCCGAACTACGCGAATGACCAGACGGTATACGCGAGCACCTACGGCAGCGGCAACCTGTGGTCGACCGATGGCGGCGCGACCTGGGCCGCCATGAATACAGGCATGTCCGCCCCATATGTGGACGGATCGGCGATATCGCCAAACTTCGAGAAAGACAGGATGGCCTTCGACGGAACTCACGTGGGCCTGGACCGGACCAGCAATGGGGGGGCGTCCTGGAAGCTGACATTTGGAATCGGCGTGGCCGCTTATCCGAGAGGTCTGGCGGTCTCGCCCAACTTCATAAATGACAAAACGGTGTTTATCGGCACTACGTCGGCCAGCGGACACAACGGCCCGGTTCCAAACAACCAAAACGTCACGCCAGGACTGTATATCTCTACCGATCAGGGCAAGACCTGGACTCTCTCCAGCCTGAGTGGGATCGGGGTGGTTTCGATTGCCTTTTCTCCGGCCTTCGCCACGGACAGAACCGCATTCGCGGCGACCCAATCGAACGGTATTTACGAAACCAACGACGGCGGCCTCACCTGGACGACCCTGACAATTTCCGGCGTCACTTCCATGGCACAGGTAGCGGTATCCCCCGCGTTTGCGAGGGACGGCGTGATGCTGGCGTCGACGACTAATGGAGGAATCTACAAGTCCGGCAACGGCGGCGCCACCTGGACCAAGCTGGCCAATACAGGGAACGTGAGAGCGCTGGATATGCAGTTCTCTCCGAATTACGCGGCCGACCAGACCCTGTTCATCGGTACGATTCAAAACGGATTGATGGTGTCGACCAATGGCGGCGCGACCTTGACACCGTCATCGTTCCCGGACGTGTTCGCCAGCGCGGTGGGTGTTTCTCCGAATTTCACCAACGATGGAACGGTATTCGCGGCCGGTTATCACGGATTGTTCAAATCCACCGACGGCGGATCGACGTGGACATATCTGCCGTCACCGGCCAGGATCGAGGAATCGCGTTGCATCACCAGCACGCTGCAGGAGCCTCCCACCATCGTGTATCACGGCGCCTGGCAGCTGGTGACTTCGGCGCCGGCCAGCACCAACGAATACGCATTGACTACCGAGGCACAGGACACCGCGCTGCTCAGCTTCAACGGCTCCGGCGTGCGCTGGATCAGCTGGACGGGGCCGGCACAAGGGAGCGCTTCGATTTCGCTGGACGGAGTCACACTGGGCAACGTGTCTCTCACAGGCTCCACTGACCTGCTGCAGCAGGCGGTCTGGGAGCAGCACGGCCTGGCATGCGGAAACCATACGTTCACGATTACCGCGCCGATGGTGAGCCAGAGCGTAACCCTGGACGCGTTCGACGTGTGGATAGACCAATGTCCGTTCACAAGCAACAACGGAGCGTCGCTGGGGACGACCTCGATGAGCACCAGCAATGCGGCCGGCAACGACAGTGTATCGCTGACGGCCACGGGAACCTGGACGGCCGCCAGCGACGCACCCTGGATGTCCATTGCGCCGGGCAGCGGCAGCGGTTCCGGAAATGCATTGATCCAGTTCTCGTTTGACGCCAATACCAGCGGAAGCCCGCGTATCGGGACGTTGACGATTGCGGGGCTGACGTTCATGGTTAGCCAGAGCAATTAGCGTTGGCCGCGGGCGGGCGGCAGCGGGCCTGTGCATTGCTGCTCGCGGCGATTTGTGCCACGACATGGGTGCCGCTCGCGATGCGGGACGAAGCGTCTCGAAAGGCGCTCTGGGTGACGGAAACCAGGTCCACTCCGGCGCCGACATCGGTAATGGTTTTCTCGATGATGCCACCGGTGCGCCGGACAGCCTCCGCGGCAGGTTGCGCCAGGGAGCGGACCTCGTCCGCAACCACACTGAAACCCGCGCCCGCCTGTCCCGCACGCGCTGCTTCCACAGCGGCGTTAACGCGGCGGCCTGAGAGGCCGCCGCAGGCCATGAGCCGCCCCACCCCGGCGCAACCAGCCGGTTGTGGTGATCATCTACAGGATGGTACATTCTGTTATCCTGGTTAAATATATTGCAACTCAAACAAAACCGCTATCTCTTTTGTTTTCTTGGTTTGTCCTACGGCGTGCTGCGCGCGGCAGGACCTGCCGCACCGGATTCCGTCATCCAGAACTACTCCGCCGCGTCCGCGCAGCAGGCGGCCGCGCTGGATGGCGCATCCATGGACGTAGACATTCAGGCTTCACTTCCCAAGCTGAAGAAGCAAGGCCGGTTGCGGGCGTTGCGGCGGATCTCCTGGCTGGGCCGCATCACGTACGAGAAATTACGCTTTGAAGGCGACAGCACCGTGAAGAACCACGTCATCGCCAAATATCTGTCCGCCGAAGCCGAGGCGCAGGCGGACGGGCCGACTTCGCTGGCGGTCACACCGGCCAACTACAAGTTCAAGTACAAAGGCCAGTATCAATGCGGCGATCAGGACGTGGAAGTATTTCAGGTGACGCCGCTGCACAAGCAGGTGGGCCTGTTCAAGGGCGAAATCTGGATCGATGCGCAGACTTTCTTGCGGGTGAGGGAGTCCGGACGATTCGTGAAGGCGCCTTCGATCTTCGTGAAGAAGATCGAATTCGTCAGGGACTACGAGATTCAAGACGGCATTTCGGTTCCGCACCAGATCCACAGCGTAGTGTATACGCGACTGGTGGGGCCGGCGGAACTCACAATCGATTTCCGGAACGTATCGCTGGCGGACGGGCCCAAAAGAGCGAGCCTGGTGGATGTCGGCGAGCAATAACGGCTGGCTGGGCGCGGTGACCATTCCATGAGAACACTTTTTTTGAATCCGCCCTCCTTCGAGGGTTTTGACGGGGGCGCCAGTTCACGCTGGCCGGCGACGCGGGAGATCGAATCCTATTGGTATCCCGTGTGGCTGTGCTATCCGGCGGGAATGCTGCCGGACAGCAAAGTAGTAGACGCGCCGCCGCACAAGATCTCCATCGAGCAGACGGTCGCCATGGCCAGCGACTTCGAACTGCTGGTGCTGTTCACGTCGACGCCGGGGTTCCACGTGGATGTGAAGATGGCGGAAATGATGAAGGACCGCAACCCCAAGCTGAAGGTGGCCTTCGTGGGACCGCCGGTGACGGTGGAGCCCGAGAAATCGCTGCGCACTTCGCCGGCTATCGATTTCGTGGTGCGGCGCGAGTTCGATTACCAGATCGCGGATTACGCCAGGGGCACGCCGGTGGAGGAACTGCCGGGGGTGAGCTTCCGCAAGAACGGCCACATCGTGAACAACCCGGAGCGGCCGGTGATCGAGAATCTGGACGAGCTGCCGTGGGTGACCAAGGTCTATCACCGGGACCTGGACGTGCGGCGCTACAACGTACCGTTCCTGCTGAATCCGTACATCTCGCTGTATACGTCGCGGGGATGTCCGGCGATGTGCACGTTCTGCCTGTGGCCGCAGACGCATTCGGGGCATCGCTGGCGGCTGCGCTCATCGGACGACATCGCGCGCGAAGTGGCGTACGCCAAGGAAGCGTTTCCTTACGTCAAGGAGATCTTCTTCGACGACGACACGTTCAACTATCAGAAGGCGCGGACCATCGAGCTGTGCCAGAAGCTGAGGCCGCTGAACTTCACGTGGTCGTGCACGTCGCGCGTGACCACCGACTACGACACCCTGAAGGCCATGAAGGAAGCCGGCTGCCGGCTGCTGATCGTAGGTTACGAATCGGGCGAGCAGCAGATCCTGAAGAACATCAAGAAGGGCGCCACGGTGGACATGGCGCTACGCTTCACCGACAACTGCAAGAAGCTGGGACTGGTGGTGCACGGCGATTTCATCATCGGGCTGCCGGGTGAGTCGCGCGAGAGCATCCGCAAGACCATCGATTTCGCCAAGCGGCTGGATACGGAAACCATCCAGGTTTCGATCGCGCATCCGTACCCGGGCACCGAGTTTTACGATTACGTCAAGAACAACAACCTGATCACCATCGACGCGATGACGGACGATACCGGGCATCAGCTCCCGAACATCATGTACCCGGGGCTGGACCGCGGCGAGCTGGTGGACTGGGTGGAGCGGTTCTACGGCGAATACTATTTCCGGCCGCGGGTGGTGTGGCGCGTGGTGCGGAAAGCCATGTTCGATTCCACCGAGCGCAAGCGCCTGTCGAAAGAGGCGCGCGAGTATATGGCGCTGCGGGCGAAGCGCAAGAAGTTCGTGGCCAACGAACGGCGGCTGGCGGCGGCAGGCTCGGGTGACTGAGACACACGCTGACCCGCGGCTGAAGACCAGCTTCTTTACCGCGCTTACGGTGCTGTCGAGCGTGAGCGGCAACTTTTCGCTGAGCTGGGGCATGCGCCAGTTCGGGCGCCTGGACTCCTTCTCGCTCATGGCATACGCGCGCGCGGTGTTCAATCCCTGGGTGGCGCTGGGCATCTCGTTGTTGATGCTGTGGCTGTTCTCCCATATGACGCTGCTCAGTTGGGCGGACCTCAGCTATGTGCTGCCGGTCACTTCGATCGGCTACGCGCTGTCGGCGCTGGCGGGAAGGGTGTTTCTGCACGAAACCATCACGTTCTGGCGGGGCGCCGGCATCCTTTTGATCGTAGTGGGGGTGGCGATGGTGGCGCGCACCACGCCGCATGGCTCGGGAGCATCGTCATGAGATGGCTGCTGGTGGCGGTGATCGCGGCCGCGACCACCTGCTCGGATGTGCTGCAGGCGGCGGCCATGAAGCGCCACGGGGAGATCCGGGACTTCCGGCCGGGGGCCATCGGCCGGTTGTTGGCCATGCTGGTCCGTAACAGACTGGTGGTGACGTCCGTGGTGGCCATGACGGTCTCGTTCTTCGCATTCATCGCGCTGCTCTCGGTGGCCGACCTGAGCTTCGCCGTGCCGGCGACGGCCGCCAGCTACGTGCTCGAAACCGTGCTCGCCAAGT
>DATGGM010000291.1:0-15245 GCA_035308525.1 Bryobacteraceae bacterium | reverse complement strand
CTGGACATTGCTGGTATAGCCGTTGCCAAGGCCGGGAAACACGACCTCGAAGAGCCCGGTGCCGAGGATGGTCACGGCATTTGTACCGCCCGCGGAGTTGAAACTCGTGACGGAACTGACCGACCCACCGAGAGTGGCAAGAAAACCGACTGCCTGATTCCCCGGCTGGGCGTTGGCCGCGTGGACACCCGCCGCCAGAACAGAGAAGATCGTGGCGAATCGCCGAACTGATGTGGTGACGCGCATGTGCTTAGCTCCCTCCTGATTGCAGACCTTGTGAATCCCATTGCCGCGGCGAAGGGCCGCGATGTTGAACATCGGCCGTGCGGATACAACTCGCCATTCGGCGCGTGTCTTTCGGATTTGGCGCGTCCCTACGCGCGGGCGGGTTCGATTATACTGCGCTCAAGATCGTCCTGGCAATCGGGTGTTTTACCGGCAAGACCGTTTTTTTGGGCTAGGCGAAAGCGCCTACATGCCATGTGGGTGGACTTGTTGTAAGGGGTGCGGGCGTCGTGCCACAGTCCCGTCTTCACCACGGCCGCCGTGCTGTCAATGGCTCCTGGAATTGGAGCCAGTAACACGATGCGGTCAGTCTTTCCAGAACGGGCCGGAGGCCGGACCATTCAGAATCGCGATACAGCCGCGACCCATCCGCAGGCTGACTCGCCGCGTGGCGGCGGGACCTGTGTAAGTGAAGTGCGCGCCCGCCGGCCAGTACCTGTGGCCCTTCCCTATAAAGTCCGAAGAGACGCTACCCATCCTGGCGCCGGCGTCGATGGAGTACGAACCGGGATCCGGCAGCATGACGATCATATCGCCCGTGTGACTATGCACCTGGATGTCGCCTTTCACATCGCTCACCCATACATAGCCGTTATCGTGATTGATCTCCAGGTGCGAGTCACGCGGCACATGGATCACATATTCAGCCGTCACGCCGCGCTTCCTGGGGAAGGGCCAACTCACAATCAGGAGCCGCTGCCGCGCGGGCGAGGTCGTGACCGTTAGTTCTTTGCCGGACTGCTGTTTGTCGGCGACATGCACTCGATCCAGGCGATCCATGGCCTGCGCCTTCTCGCCAGGCTTGTAGAAGTTGTCGGTAGAGCGGGTCACGGCAATCTCGACCGCGGGCTCGTCCCAACCTTCCACTGTCAGATAGCCATATGAGTTCTCCACGCGGACGGTCCCGCCCGGCATAAAGGCGACGCGCTCCGTTTTAGCCGCTTCAACCGAGCGTTTCGGCCCCTCTTGAGCCACCAGCAGCCCTAACATTGCCACTACGCCCGCTAAGGCCGGCCTGATCACAGTAAGTCCCTGGTACCAAGAGCCTGCCGAAGCTGTTCGACGGCGAGTAAGTAGGCTGCGACGGCCTGCCGATACGCTAATTGCGTGGCGCGGTAAGTTCGTTCCGCGTCCAGGAAATCGAGCAGGGCCACTGCGCCGCGCCGATAGGCATATTCGCTGATGTCGCGGCTCTTCTGCGCCACGTCCAGATAGCTGTCGCGATACAACCGGGCGATCATGGCACTCTCCACCATGCCCTCGTAGGCATCCTTCACATCGGTCAGGACCTGCCCGTTGGCGGCTTTCCGCTGTTCCTCGGCCTGGCGAATGGCAATGCGCGTCTGCGCGATATTGCCCTGGTTGCGATCGAATATCGCAAGCGGGATGCTGAAAGACCAGGTGGCGCCGTTGATGCCATTGGCATGCGAGTAATTGCCGGAGAGCGTCGGATCCTGTTTACCGTTGGCCTTGGCCAGGGCATATTGAGAGTTGGCGGCGGCCACGCCCAGCACCGCCGCATGCAGATCCGGACGGTTCAGCAGGGCCTTCTGCTGCAACTCCGCGAGAGTGACTACCAGCGGCCGGTATTGGAATTCGCCGGCCACATCATAATCCGCCGGGACAGCCTCATAACCCAGTTGCTGCCGCAGATCCGAGAGCGCCTGGGCTTTGTTGAGCATGGCCTGTTGCACGTCGGTCTCGAACTGCACGAGCTGCAGTTTGATCTTCAGATAGTCATTCTGGCTGATACTGCCGTCGTTAAACCGGACCTCGCTGATCTTGACGGTTTCCTGAAAACTCTTGAGATCCTTTTGGGCAAGCTCCAATGTGGATTGCGCGAGCTGCGCATTGATGAACAGCGTACCCACCTGGAAGGAGATGCCTCGCTCATTGTCGGTCACCTGCGAGCGTGTTACGGCCGTGGCGGCTTTGGCGGCATCCAACCGGCGCGTCCGCTTGTGGCCTCGTTCAATCAGGTAACTCAACCCTATATCACCCTCAGTGGAAGCTTGCAGGTACGCAGCGACGGACTGGCCCTGCGGCTGAGAAAACACCGGCAGGTACTCCCAGTCGACAAAGAAGTTCGGGTTCGGCCGTAGATTGGCGGTGACTTCAGCCGCCTGGTTCTGCTGAATCGCCGTGCGGGCCGCCTGCAGTGTGTGGTTGTGCCGCAGCGCCATTAGAATGGCGTCATCCAGGGTGATGCGCACCTGCGGGCTCAGAGTCTGTCCCCAGGCGAACTGCGCCAGCAACAGCGTAAAGCTCACCAAGCCTGCCCGGTTAGTGCCCATAAGACGCCTCCGGTTTCGGCAGGACATCGCTGGCCCCGGCGATCCATACGTAAAACGCCGGCAGGAGCACAATGCTCAACAGCAAGTCGGAAATCAGGCCGCCCACAATGACTATGGCAAAGGGCCGCTGTGAATCCGATCCGATATCATGCGACAGCGCCGCGGGTAGAAGCCCCAATGTCGCCACCAACATGGTCATCATAATGGGACGAAGCCGCAGCACCGCGCCTTCGACCGCGGCATCTATCACCGTGTGACCTTGAGCCCTGAGTTGATTAATGTATTCGAGCATGATGACTCCGGTTTGCACCGAGACTCCAAATAAAGCCAGCATACCCACGCCCGATGACACGCTCAGGTAAGTGTCAGTAAGCAGCAGAGCCAGGAAGCCTCCCACGCGGGCCAGGCCCACATTCAACAGGATGAGCATCGCCCACTTGAACGATCGAAACATGGTGTAGAGAATGATGAAGATTACGAGGATGGTCAGCGGAACGATGACAGCCAGACGCGCCTCAGCGCGCTTTTCGCTCTCGTACTCGCCCGACCAGCCGATGCGATAGCCGGGCGGCATCTTTACCTTTGCGCCGATCTGTTTGATGGCATCCTCCACCGTGGTGCCCAGATCCCGGCCCCTCACGCTGAAGGTCACCGCCACGTAGCGGGAATTGCCTTCCCGGTAAATGTCGTACGCGCCGTCCTTGACTTCTACTTTCGTCAACTGCGCCAGGGATACCCGCTCACCGGAAGGAGACAGCAGGCGCACGTTCTCGATAGCTTTTGCGGTGTTGCGATATGGCGCCTGGTAGCGCACGACCACGTCGTAGCGCTGCTCGCCATTCAGCACCTGACTGACAGCGTTGCCGCCCACGGCTGTCTGGACGGCGTCCTGAATATCCGCCACGTTGATTCCAAAACGGGCCGCCTGGCGGCGGTCGATGGTTAAGTTCAGATTCGGCTGGCCGAAGTCGCGCAGTAGCTTGACGTCATGCATGCCGGCCACACTCGATATGGCGGTAGTGACTTCTTCGCCCTTCTGCTCGAGGAGTTTCAGGTCATCGCCGAAGATCTTGAGGGCGAGGGCGCCTTTGGTGCCGGTGAGTGTCTCGCCGACGTTGTCTTCGATCGGCTGCGAGAAGTTCCAGATGGCCCCCGGATACCTTTCTACGGCGCGGTTCATGGCGGCGATGAGTTCCTCCTTGCTTTTGTGAAATACGGGGCGCCATTGGTCATGCGGCTTGAGGTCGACGAAATACTCCGTGTTGCCGAATCCCCCGGTATCGGTTCCGTCGTCGGGCCGTCCGACCTCGGATACAACAGTCTTGACCTCTGGAAAAGACGCGAAGACATATCGCTCGTTAGTGGTAAATCTGTCGCTTTCCGTGAGGCTCGTGCTATTCGCCAGAGTGCCCCGCGCCCAAATGGCGCCTTCATCCAGGTGCGGGAGGAACTCCGCTCCAATAACGCCGCTAAAACCCATGTAGATCGTTCCAGCCAGAGCGGCTATGGCGACACAGGCCACCGCCCAGCGATGCTGCACCGCCCACCGCAGCCGGAGACGGTACTGTTCCGTTAGAAAATCCATCACCAGGTTGCGCCGTTCGCGGACTCCTTTGCGGAAAAAGGTGGCCGCCAAAACGGGCGCAATGAGAATCGAAAAAGTCATTGCGCCGAGAAGGGCGAAAACCACAGTCCATGCCATCGGTCTGAATAGCCGGCCCTCCACGCGTTGCAGCGTGAATATCGGCAGGTAGGCTGTGATGATGATTGCGATGGCGTAAAAGACCGGCCTCTGTACCTCATGGCAGGCTTCGCGAATCATCTCCGCCGTCGTTTTCGGCGGGCCGTTGGACGTGTCGTGGCGGTTGTCGCTCAGGTGCCGGATAATGTTCTCGACCATAACCACCGCGCCATCCACCACCATTCCGAAATCCAGCGCGCCCAGTGAGAGCAGATTAGCCGGGATATGGCTCAAATCCAGCCAGATGGATGCAAAGAGCAGTGAGAATGGAATTGTGAGTGCGACGATAAGAGCGGCGCGAGCATTGAGCAGAAACAGGAAAAGGATGACGCTGACCAGTAGCATGCCCTCGGTCAGGTTGTGCATCACGGTGTGCAAAGTAAAATGCAGAAGATCGCTGCGATCGAGCATGGGAACGACTTTCACACCCGGGGGCAGGATGCCGTTGTTCAGCTCGTTTACCTTATTGTGGATGGCTTCGAGCGCGGGTTCCTCTTCCGCGCCTTTGCGTAACAGCACGACGCCCTGGATGACGTCGGGTTCGTCGACGATGCGCCCATCCTCCATGTGGTTGGCTCTGGCCATGTGGCCCAGCCGGATCTTGGGGCCTTGGGTCACTTCCGCGATGTCCTTCACCCGCAGAGCAGTCCCGGATTGGGTCTTCAGGACCGTTTGTTCGATGTCGCGGACGCCGCTAAAGAGTCCCAGCGCGCGGACATTCATCTGCTGCATCCCGACTTCCACGAAGCTGCCGCCGGCATTGATGTTGTTATTGGCCAGCTGCTGCTCCACCTGGCCGATGCCGAGTCCGTACGAGACCAGCTTGCCCGGATCGACGCGCACCTGATACTCGCGCACCGTGCCGCCGAAATCGGAAACGTCCACCACGTTGGGAACGGATTTGAACTGCTTTAAGAGCACCCAGTCTTCGATGGACCGCAGCTCCATCAAGTCATACCGGGGATTTGTGCTCCGTAGCGTATACCAATAGATCTGGCCAACCGTGCTCCAGTCCGTGCCTATTTGGGGCTGCAGGTTTTGTCCGGAAGGGAGATTGACCTGGGTAAGCCTTTCCAGCACCTTCTGGCGGTTCCAGTCGTTGACGGAGCTGTCGTCGAAGATCATAATCACGAACGACAATCCGAAAATGGATTCGGAGCGCAGGAAACTCATGTGCGGCATTCCGGCCATTTGAATTTCGATGGGAATAGTGACCTGCTGTTCGACTTCTTCCGCGGAGCGTCCGGGCCACTGCGTAATCACCGTCACATAGTTGTCGGCGATATCCGGGTACGCCTCCACGGGCAAGTTGTGAAACGAGATGGCGCCCCAACCCAGCAACAACAGGGCGGTGGCCAGCACCACGAACTTGTTGTTGAGCGCGAAGTCTACGAGGGCGCGAATCATCACTGTGCCAGCACGTGGTCCAGTACGATCGCGTTGGTGACCACCTGCTGACCCGGTTGGAGGCCGGACTTGATTTCCTGTAGACTCACGTCCTCCGGCAGAAGGTCTCCACTGACCACCTCTACGCGGCGAAACTTGCTGCCGGGCGCGGGAGAAAACACGAAATCGCGATCGTGCATGTGCAATATGGCGGATGCCGGGATAATCGTGTGCATCTCGGTGGTCTGTCCGCGGAAGGTGGCTTTCACGAACATGCCCAGCCGCATGATTCCGGGATTCGACACTTCGATGCGGACCTTGGCCGTGCGAATATTCGGATCGAGCACGGCGCCGATATTGCTGATCCGGCCCTTGAAGATGCGATCGGGATACGCATTCAGACCGATCTCCGCCATGTCGCCAATCCTGACGGCGGCCAGATCATTCTCATACACGTCACAGACAATCCAGGTGGACGACAGATCGGAGATGGTGAACGGGTACGGTGTATTGTATGCCTGCACCAGGGATCCAGTAGTCACTTGCTGATCGGTCACCACTCCCGAAGTGGGCGCGAAGATATCCACGATGGAGACCGGCTTGTCGGGGTCGTTGCCCAGCAATCGCAGATGCTCAGCCATGGTTTCCACCGCAATCTTGGCCTTGTCTTCGGTGTCCTGGGACACTTGCAGATCGTTCAGGGAGATGGCGCCGTGGGCATAAAGATCCTTCGAGCGTTCATACTGGGTGCGGGCGAGAATCTCGTCAGCCACCGCCATCCGGTAATTGGAATATCCGCCGGACACGTCGTCGCTGCGGATGGTCATGAGCAACTGGCCCTTCTTCACTGTGTCGCCGAGCCGCGCGTGAATGGCCGTTACGCGCCCGGAGGCCAGCGAGACCACCGGAACGTTGCGGGTAATGTCGGGGGTGACCGAGCCTGTCACCACCAACTCGGAGGTCGCGGGGCGCTTGGCCGCCGTCGCGAGCGGAAACTGCTCGGGATGATCCACAGCGAAGAGGTTGATGTCCGCGGCAGGTGTGACTGCGGCCGGAGGCGGATTCTCCGCCGCCTGGTCGGCCTTGGCGCCGCGACAGGCGTTGAGGGCCAGCACGGACGAAAGAGCCACAAGCAGGCACGTAGTTCCTAGAACTCTACTTTTCATAGGTAGACTCAACCTGCTTCCACTGTCAAAGCTCCAGCTTCCCCACAAATTCCATTTCGCTCAAATCAAACGTCTGCGAAACCACAATCCGGCCGATCTGCGCCTCGAATTGGATTTGACGATCTTTCCTGCTGATTTCCGCGGACAAAGGAAACAGGTAGACCACCACCATGCCGATTTCTCGTTCGAACACCTCCACGCGGACCGGCCTCACGTCTTTTTTCCCCTCGCGCTTGAGAGCGGCCAGGTTTTTCAGAGGTTTGCCCAATTCTTCGGGATCGCCCTTGAAACCCGCGCCGGGAACACCATAGACGGCGAGGCGATAACCGTCGCCCTCCAACGTGGGGGGCTCGACTTCATGCGCTTTCATTTCCGCGAGGCGAACCGGGAGAGCGCTCTCCCAACGCAGGTTCAATGTAATCGGCTGGGCAAGGGACCGCGCGCTGCGGTCTTCGCCTCCGGGGCCCGCGAAGACATTCGGCGACAGCTTTGATCCGCTGCCCCTGGGGTCCACCCCGTCATTGCCCACGCCGCGCGGTTGCCCCATCCGTCCCCCTTCCCTAAGTTGATCTTCGGTCAGGCGGCGCGTCACGACGGCTCTATTCTCCCTCGCCCACGGCGATGCAGCCAGAATCTGTTTAGCGTCTTCTACGGTCCACTGCGCGGCCGGCTTGCTCTTCCAAACCGGATCCGCCGCCATGAGGATGACCGCGGTTACCACCAGGCAGACCGGCTGTTTCGCGAAATTACACATCTGGCTAAAACTTCACCATCACGCCAAGCGAGGCCTTCGCTTCGCTGCGGCGAAGGTCGGGGAACCAGACGTTTCCGGCTCCGCCACAGGCCGTCTGCGCCGCCGATAAGCTGTTCGTTCCAGACGAAGCGCCCGACATACAGGTATAATATTGCGGCAAGCCGTTGTTACCCCCAGGAGGTGTGACTCCGCCCCGCCCCGCAAAGTACGGGACATCCGAGTGACGATATCCAACTTCCGCCCACCAGGTAATGTACTGTCTGGGCATGTATTGAAGCGTAACCGTGCTGTCCCACATGTGGGCTCTCTGTCCCGGGCTTTCCGTGAAGTACGGCGTGCCCGATACAGCGTCGGCCCCGTCGATCGGCGGCAGCAGTGTCAAATAGCGGCCCCAATTACTCATCTCTCCCCCGCCCAACGTAAGGCCTAACTTATCCTTGTGGAACCACATCCGGTCATAGAGCATCCACCCAATGAAGGTCGACTTGTTCTTACTGGGTGCGCCGGTGCAATGGATCCCGCCGCCATATTGGCATCCCGCGTCCGCCGTCAGAGAGAATGCCATTTTTGAGAGACCCGTGCTCTCCGGCTGGTTGAAGTATCTGACTTCGATGCTGTCGTCCGTGTGAATGCGTTCCGTCTTAGGAAGTCCGAGATTATCCTGCCCGAAGCCATACTGGTTCGCTACCACCTTAAGCCACTCGTGCGGCTCCCACAATAACTGTCCGCCCAAGCCCTGATGGCCGTTGTACCTGGCATAGGATTGCCATCCGTTGATGAACCAGGGTTCGATTTTCAACTTGTTTGTGGGGAACCACTGCACGCGCACTCCGTTGAAAAACCAGGGCGTATTGGACGAGACATAAGATGGCTGATAAGTCCAGTTGTCGAAATTGTAGTAACTGAAGAGGCCAATGTACGAGACGAAAATTCCAGCGTCCACGTTAAGCCCATGGTTCACGTTGAAGTGGTATCCGCCATAAGCCTCCGAAACGTATTTATAGGCGTTGCGGAGATCCCATTGGCCAACACCAGCGCTGGCGTCGTTGCGCGGCGTGGTGGTCGCAAACAGGCCATTCATCGTCAAAATCCTACCGCGCACATTCTGCCAGTGAAAGTCACCGCCCACGCTGATCTGTTCAACCTGGACTTCACCTGACCGGAATGACTCGGTCGCCCCGACGATGGTGTGGTCGATGGGCTGGTTGAAATCAGTCATGAAGTGCGTATCGAATCGGACCTCGGGCGTGAAGAATTTCGTATCCAGCACAGTGTCTTTGTTGCGCGGGGTTCCGTTGAGCCAGGTAAAATCGCCGAACGCGAAGGGAGTGAAGTTGTCCACCCCCGGAGCCGGTACGTTGGCCTGCAGGGCATCCGGAAGGACAGGCGCGGGGGGAGCCGCCGGCGCCGGGGCGCCTGGTGGACCTGAGGGCGGGGTTTGCGCACCGTCCGGTGCGGGCTTGGCCGCGGCCACCAATGGCTCGCGCGGGGTCGCGGTGGAAGCGGCTACTGCCGCACCGAGCGCGTGATCCTGGCTGCGCCGCCTGAGTAGTTCGGCTTCGAGCAGTTCGATGCGCGCTTTCATCGCCGCCAATTCAGCCGATACCGACGATTCGTTCATCGGAGCCGGCTTGGCGGCCGCGGTCCGAGCCAATTCCACGCCAGGCCGGTCTGTGGCCGGTGCATCCGACGCGACCAGTTGCACGTTGGCATAGGTCACCTGGTTTTGCGCCACCTCCACGGTGGCCGGCGCCCGGGTGCCGAATCCTTCCGCCTCGGCGGTGAGTTGATAGCGTCCCGGCGTGAGGTCTGCAATCAGGAAGGTCCCTTCGTTGCCGCTCACAACGGTGCGCTCCAGCGCTCCTGCAGTGTTGCGGGCCGTGACGCGAACTCCCGCAATGCCACTGCCGCTGGGATTCTTGGTCACTCCGAGCACACCTCCGGCCGCGGCAGACGCCTCGCGGGCGGTGCCTGGCAGGTCGGCGGCTCTGCCAGGCAGCGACGCTACCGCTAAGGCCAATACACCCAACCATAATTTTCGCGATGATCGACTGTTGTTCACGACTTTCATAGAGGCACGCTTTCCCACCCGGCGTTAGATTGAATTGTGGCGATATGCCGCGGACGAAGCGGGCCATGGGTCAGATCGGGGACGGGCTCGAAGATGCCAGTATTACAGCAACGTTTCATCCAAGGCATAAACAAGTTATAAACATCAATTGGAGTTTTGGATCGGGTCAATTAAACCTATCGATCCTCTTCGCCGCTTGCGCGCACATCGTTTCATGCTAGGCGCGGTCAGGTAAGGAAGTCGTAAGAACGGCCTAAGGAAATCATGGTGCCGTCTTCGCGGGCTTTCTGGCCTGCCACCAGCGGCGGAGCGCCACCAGCGACCATACCGCTTCCACCACGCCGAAGGGCCAGGCGCCCTGCAGGAAACCGTAGACCGACGCGATCACACAGGAGACTGCAAAGGCAAGAACGAACCACGGGCTACGCTTTTCGAGGGCGTAACAAATGAGCATGGCCGAAACAGCGAAGAGCCCGAAGGTGGTCAGACGGTCCAATTCACTCCTTCCAGACGCAGATTCCGCGGCCGAAGCCGCATTGAAAGTTTTTATCTGGCCAAGAGATTTTATCGTTGTCTCTTCGGCCGCCAATTTGTTACTTTTACATAAATTCGTTCGTATACTGGACGGACTAGGGCCTCGCGCGGACATGAAACGGGTCGACTCAATCATCCGATCGCAAAATCTTAACCAGGTGAAAGAGCATCTGGCCGCAATGCCGCGCCGAAGGATCAGATCGATCAGGAGAGACGTAAACATGTACAAGAGGGTGAAGAGCATTCCCTCCACACTGCTTCTTGCCGTGGTGGTGCTCGGGGTGCTGCTGCCGCCCGGCTGCGCAGCGGATGAGCCAAAACCCGATCCTGCGGGCATCGCTACCGGGGACAAGACGACGGCGGTGGATGCATCCGGCAATCCTTTTGTGGTACCGGAGCCAACCGACAAGAATGCGCCGGATTACGCGAAAACCAAAAAGGATTTCGACGACTTCCAGGCGCAGGCGGCCAAGGAACCACTGGCCGTGAAGCTGGCCGATTCGGTGGGCCACATCCGCATTGCCACCAACTTCGCCTGGACCCTGAATACGGGCTATTTGGTTTTGTTCATGCAGGCTGGTTTCGCTCTGCTGACCTGCGGGCTGGTTCGAAAAAAGAATGCCGGCCACCTGATGATGCTGAACTTCGCGGCCTACGTCTTTGCTTTTCTGGCCTACTACGCGGTGGGCTACGCGTTTCAATTCGGCGCGGTGGCGATCAATAACGCTCCCGCCAACCTCGGCGGCGCCGCCACTCTGAATCATTTCCTGATCGGCGGCGGGCAGTGGGGTTTTCTGGGCGGCAAAGGATTTTTTCTGACCGGTCCGGCGTATGATGCGAGCAGCAACTGCCTGATGCTGTTTGAGGTGGTGTTCATGGAAACCGCAGGCTACATCATCGTCGGCTCCATCTGCGAACGGATCACCTTCTGGGGCTTCCTGCTCTGCGAGCTCTTCATCGGTGCGATCCTGTACCCGGTGTTCGGTTGCTGGGTGTGGGGCGGCGGCTGGCTGTCGCAGGTGGGCTCCTCCCTGAATCTGGGCCACGGCTATGTCGATTTCGCAGGCTCCACAGTGGTGCACGCGGTCGGAGGATTCGCCGCCATGGCCCTGGCTGTGGTGCTGGGCCCGCGCCTTGGCAAATACGGCAAGGATGGAAGGCCGCGCGCCTTTCCGGCTCACAACCTGGTCTATGTGGTCACCGGCACCTTTATTCTGTTGTTCGGCTGGATGGGCTTCAATCCCGGGTCCACGCTGGGCGCCACCGACCTGCGCATCTCCGTGGTCGCCGTAAATACCAACCTGGCGGCGGTCGCCGGTTCGGCCACTGCCCTGCTTCTCTGGTACTTCATTTTTGGCAAGCCGGATGTGACCATGGCCTGTAACGGAATGCTGGCCGGCCTGGTGGCGATCACGGCCCCATGCGCGTTTGTTTCTCCGACTTCCTCCGTCATCATCGGTATCCTGGCTGGAATGCTGGTTTGCGGCGGAGTTCTTTTCAACGAGCGCGTCACCAAGATCGACGATCCCTGCGGCGCAATCTCGGTGCACGGATTCTGCGGCTGGCTGGGGGCCGTCTCCGTGGGCATTTTTGCCGATGGCACGTACGGATCCGGCTGGAACGGAGTCGGCGCCGCCGCTTATCTGGGGCGCGCAGGCCAGGGAGTTACCGGCCTGTTACATGGAGACACCCGCCAGTTCTTCTGCCAGCTCGGCGGAGCCACTCTCTGCGCCCTCTGGGCCTTTGGAGCGACTTACGCGGTCTTTTCCATTGTCAACAAATTGAAGTCGATGCGCGTGCCGCCTGAGGTGGAGCGCGATGGTTTGGATGTGCCCGAATTCGGCATGTCGGCTTATCCCGAAGACGCGGTTGTAACGGTGCAGTGATCGATCGCATTGTCTGTTGTGCGATACTCTTAGACAAGTGAAACCGCGATTGACCACCTGGCTGATGGCTGCGCTCACGCTGGCGGCAGCGCTGGGCGGCCTGCCGGCTTCGCGCATCGCCACCATACGGACCTCGCATGAGATCGTGTGCGTGGAACGCGGCGCGCGGCGGGGCGATCGCGAGGTGCGGAACCTGCCGGCCGCGGTACCGCCGCTTCAGGCGCCCGCCCCGTCCTGCTTTGTGCGCGGCGATGCGCGGGCGAGGATTGTGTTTCTCGACCGGTCACGGTTCCAGCGTCCTCCTCCCGCTTTCCTCTTCTCCCACGTTTAACAACAGCAACCAATAATCCCCCAAGCGGAGGAGGGAATCATGCGCGCATTTATACGTTCGATCATGGCGCCGTCGCGTAGAGATCGCGCGGCCATCCGGCAGATCCGCGCGATGCGCGGCGACCTGGCCGGTCTGCAGGACGACGAATTGCGTCTGGCGGCGCGGCGCGCCAAAGACCTGGTCCAGTTCGTGGCCGTCACCACAGTGGTGGCGTCGCGCCTGCTGGGCCAGGAGATGTTCGACGCGCAGATTCAGGGGGCATTGGCGCTGGCGCGCGGCAGCATCGCGGAGATGCAAACCGGGGAGGGCAAAACGCTGGCCGCGGTGCCGGCGGTGGCATGGTTCGCACGCCAGGGGCAAGGCGTTCACGTGATGACGGTGAACGATTACCTGGCGCGCCGCGATGCGCGGTGGATGGGCGACATCTACCGTTTTCTGGGCCTGTCGGTGGGGTACGTCCAGCAAGGGATGACGCCCGTGGAACGGCGCGCGGCTTACGCCCGCGATATCACATACGCGACAGCCAACGAGGTAGGCTTCGATTTCCTGCGCGACCGCTTGGCCCCGGACAAGGACTCGCAGGTGCACCGGCCGTTCGCCGCCGCGCTGATCGACGAGGCGGATTCGATCCTGATCGACGAGGCGCGTGTTCCGCTGGTGATCGCCGGCGGCAGCGGCGGCGATACGGACATGGCCTGCGGCGCGGACCAGGTGGTGCGGCGGTTCCAGGCCGGCCAACATTACACGGTGGATGTGGGCGCGCACAACGTGGCGCTCACGGATGCCGGGATTCACTCGGTGGAGGATGCCTACGGTTGCGGCAACCTGTTCGACGAAGGCAGTCTGCGCCTGCACACAGCCATACAGGATGCGCTGCATGCGCACGCGCTGCTGCGCCGGGATGTGGACTACGTGGTGAAGAACGGCGCCATAGAGATGGTGGACGAGTTCAAGGGCAGGATCGCGCAGGACCGCCGCTGGCCCGCCGGGCTGCACACGGCGGTGGAGGCCAAGGAGGGCGTGACACCCAAGACGCAGGGAATGATCCTGGGCTCGATCACCCTGCAACACCTGATTGCGCTGTATCCGCAGGTGTGCGGTATGACAGGCACGGCCTCCACGCAGGCGCTCGAACTGCGCAAAGTTTATGGGCTGCGCGTGGAAACCATCCCCACCAACCGGCCGGTGATCCGAACGGATCATCCGGACGTGGTGTTCGCGACGAAACTCGAGAAGGAGCGCGCGGTGGCCGAAGAGATCCGGCGCGCGCATGCGGTCGGGCTGCCGGTGCTGGTGGGGACGGCCAGCGTGGCCGAATCGGAGGGCCTGAGCCGGATGTTGGCGGATATTCCGCACCAGGTATTGAACGCGCGTAACGACGAACTGGAGGCCGCGATCGTGGCGCAGGCGGGGAATCGCGGGGCGTTGACGATTTCGACGAACATGGCCGGCCGCGGCACCGACATCAAGCTGGGCGAGGGCGTGGCGGCGCTGGGCGGGCTGTATGTGATCGGCACCAACAAGCACGAGAGCCGGCGCATCGACAATCAACTGCGGGGCCGCGCCGGGCGGCAGGGCGACCCGGGCTCGTCGCGGTTCTTCATCTCGCTAGAGGACGAGTTGATGGAGAAATACGGCGATCTGGACCCCAGGTACAAGGGCGACCCGGCGACCGTGCAGCGCCTCGTGGAAGGCCGGCACCTGGATACGCGGACTTTCCTGCACGCTTACGAGGTGCCGCTCGAAGGGCAGCGGCATCGCATCCACCAGTATCGCCAGGAAGTGCTGGAGAGAAAGACGGCGTGCGGCTCGGACCTGGAGAGGGCCGTCACGCTGCGCACGATCGACGACTTGTGGGCGGAGTATCTGGCACGGGTGGCGGACTTTCGCGCGGGCGTGCACTGGCTGTCTTGGGGGCGGCGGGACCCCCACTACGAGTATCTGAAGCAAGTGCACCAATGGTTCGCGGAACTGGAAGCGGAGTTGCAAAGCGAGATCCCGCGGCGGGTCGCGGAAGCCATGGAGCGCGGCGGGGAAGGCCCCGGCGAGCGCGGCGCGGTGTGGACCTATCTCACGACGGATCAGCCGTTCGGGACGTGGACGGAGCGGATATTCCGTGGATTACAGCGGAAGGCGAGGGCCAAGAGCCTTTGGGGGTGAGGAGGAGGGCTGGTAAGAATGTGTCCGGTTTCGCGCGGTGTTGTCCGGGAATGGAGCATGCTCGCGGCGATCGCGCTGACAGGGGTGGGCTGCGCGCGCTCCGTTTCCGAAACGGTGGTGCACCAGGAGGCGGTAGAATTCCGCAGCGGCGAGGCTACGCTGGCCGGCACGCTGTTTATGCCCGGCACGCCGGGAAGGCATCCGGCGGTGGTGCTGTATCACGGGTCTGGTCCGCAGCCGCGCGACTCGGCCCGGGCGGAGTGGTTCGCGCGCTGCGGCGTCGCCGCCCTGGCATACGACAAGCGCGGCGTGGGTCAGTCGACGGGCGACTTCCGGAGGGTTCCCTTTCCGGACCTGGTGGAAGATGGCCTGGCGGGGGTCGCGTTCCTGAAGGCGCGCGGCGACATCGACGGCCGGCACATCGGCGTGTGGGGCCTGAGCCAGGGAGGCTGGCTGGGGCCGCTGGCGGCGGCGCGCTCACGCGATGTAGCGTTCGTGATCGCGGTCTCCGGACCGGGGGTGACTCCCGGCGAGCAGATGATCTTCTACTACGGCAGTCAGTTGCGGAATCGGGGCCTGTCCGAATCGGATATCGCCCAGGCCGGCGCCTTGCGCCGCCAGGTCTGGCAATACCTCG
>DATGGM010000290.1:0-2962 GCA_035308525.1 Bryobacteraceae bacterium | reverse complement strand
CGGCGCGCACCGACTTGGGGTTTCCCGGGCGCACCACAATGCCTTCCTCCCAGACCGCCGGCGAGATCCCGGCTACCGAGGCTCGCGGGTGCGGCTCCGGCGGCAGCACTGAGCACACTGGAGGAGGCCGAGCGCGGGCACATTCTGCGCGCGCTGCGCGAGGCGAATGGGGTGGTCGGGGGACCGGCGGGCGCGGCGGCACGGTTGGGTTTGAAGCGGACTACGCTGCAGTCGCGCATGGTGAAGTTGGGGATTGAGCGCAATTCCGCTCCCTGAAGAGGGGGCCGGCGAGGCCCGCGCAGGCTCACCTGGTTACTCCGCCCGCAGCACTGCCGCAGGGTCTACTTGCGTCGCGCGGCGGGCGGGCGCCAGGCTGGCGCCGAGTGTTACGATCGCTAGCAGCACCGCGACCAGGACGTATGTCAGCGGGTCGGTGACCTTAACGTCGTAAAGCACACTTCCCAGATACCGTCCCGCTGCCAGAGATCCAGCCGTGCCGAGCACCAGGCCGGCAACCAGCGGGACAGCGGTATCGCACAGAATCATCCTCCGGAGGCGTACGCCGTCTGCGCCCAAAGCCATACGGATGCCGATTTCGCGCGTCCGTCGGGCTACCGCGAACGCCGTCACGCCGTAAACCCCCACCGTCGCCAGCGCAAGGGCCACCAGAGCGAAGACGCCGAACAAACCGCTGGTGAACCGCTGCTGAGAGGTCTGCTCCCGAAACTCTTCGCGCATGGTCCGAAGGGTAACCTGGATCAGCGGGTCCATCTCATGCAACTGCTCGAGCAGCGCCCGCGCCACCAGCCGCGGATCGCCCGCCGACCGCAGCGCCACTTGTAAGGTGCCGGAAGCACCGCGGAAGGGAAGCACGGCTTCCGGCATCACCGGCGCGATCAAGCCGTCGTTCCTGGCGTCCGCCACGATCCCCACGATGGTCCGCGCGGGCCGCAGCAGGAGCGTCTGGCCAAGGGGATCCTCGCCGGGGAAATAGCGCCGCGCCAGCGCTTCGTTGATCACCACCGCACCGTTCGCTCCTGGCTGGTCGTAGGCGTTCAGCAGGCGGCCTCGTTTCAGCGCGATGCGCATGGTTTCGAAGTAGCCCGGCGTCACGTTGCGCACAATTGTCAGATCGCCGCGATTGCGGCTCGGCAACGCCGGCATGCCTGGGCGCGCCAACGTCACCGCGCAGCAACCGCCGCGAGGCGGCAGGCCGTCCGCCACCGACCAGCCGATGGCGCCGGGAATCCGCGCCAGCCTTTCCTCAATGGCGGCCGGCGGAGCCTGTGCCAGGCGCGTGCCCCGCAGCGACACATCGGCCACGAGAAGCTGGTCCGGCTCGAACCCGATGTGCCGGTGCTGGGCGCGCCACAGGCTCTGGGAAAGCAGTCCGGCACTCACCAGGAGAATGAGAGAAAGCGCCATCTCGGCCGTCACCAGCCAATGGCCGGCGCGCGGCGCGCCGCGCTTCAGCGACTCGTGCAAGCCGCTTCGCGAGGTATGCCATGCGGGCATCAGCCCGAACAGCACGCCGGTAGCCAGCGAAAGCAGCAGCGCAAAGGCGAGCACTCGCAGGTCCACCGTCAGATCGGCGATACGCGGCAGCTTGTGCGCCATCAAGTTGCGCATCGCGGGGACTGCGGCGAAGCAGAGGGCCGAACCCGCCGCACCGCCGGCCACAGCCAGAAGCAGGCTCTCCGTCAACAGGTGACGCACCAGGCGGGCCTGGCTGGCGCCCAGAGCGGCTCGCACCGCCATCTCCTGGCGCCGCCCAGCCCCGCGGGCCAACAGGAGGTTCGCCACGTTGGCACAAGCAATCAGCAGGACACAGCCGACACCGCCCAGCAGCAGGAGCAGTGGCGTCCGGACACCGCCCGCCAGATAGTCGCGGTATGGCAGGAGCCGCAACCGGGCACCCGAATAGAGCCGCGGCATCTCACGCGTGGTGTTACGGATGGCCGCGGCGAGCAGCGCGTCGAATTCGGCGCGAGCCTGCGCCACCGTTACTCCCGGCTTCAATCGCCCGACGCAGCGCCAGGCGCGCATCTCAGCGCGATCGGTGTAGAACGAGGGCGTGATCTGGATTGGCAGCAACACGTCCAACGGCGCCAGACTCGGCAGATAGCGAAACTCCGCGGGCAGCACACCGATCACCTGGTAAAGCACGCCGTCGAGATTCATCGATTTGCCGATGGCGCCGGGTTCGCCGCCGAACCGGCCGCGCCACAGCGCGTAGGAGACAATCGCCGCGTTGGGTGCACCTACCGTGCCATCCTCCGGCCGGAAGTCGCGCCCAAGCACCGGTTTCACACGCAGCGTTCCCAGAAACCCGACAGTAACCTTCTGCAGCGTGACCGGCGCGGCGGCATCGGCCGCGATTAGCGACCCCAGCCCGCCCGCTCCCTGTGCCGCGAAGCTCTCCAGCACATGGTTGGAGTAGCTCCAGTTCAAAAACTCTGTGGATGGCACGATCTCCGCGCCATCGGGGAACGCGACCGCGACGGAGATCAGGCGGTCCGATTCGGTAAACGGAAGGGCGCGCAAAAGCACGCAATCCAGCACACTGAAGATCGCGGTGGCTGCGCCGATCCCCAACGCCAGCGCCACCATTGCGGGAATTGTGAAACCGGGATGCTGGTGAAGCGCCCGGACAGCATACCTCAAGTAGTACATACCGCATTAGAACCCGGTAGGACTTTCCGGGTTTCCGGGGTTCCTGTCCCTTGAGGTGAGGATAGCGCACTCCTTTAGAGGCGTCTCAAGCGGCTAGAGCATACGGCGGCCGGCGGCGGTGGTGTCGTAGCCGCCGAGGCCTTCCAGTTCGCGGCGAAAGCCGGCGCGGTTCAGCGTGTCGAGCAGGGTCTGCACTGGCGGGTGATCCAGGTGCCGGCGGTGAATCGCCAGGTCGTAGCGCTCGGTGACCAGCGGGATAAAGTCCAAGCCGAAGACGCGGGCGGCGGCG
>DATGGM010000289.1:0-3092 GCA_035308525.1 Bryobacteraceae bacterium | reverse complement strand
GTGCCCATCGCGGCGCCCAGTGCCAACCCGTTCACAGGCCTTTCGCCGACTACCGCAGATCACGTGCGCCGGTCGCTGGGAGATGCGGTCGATCTGGTGCTTGATGGAGGACCGGCGACTGTGGGCATTGAGTCGACGGTGGTGTCACTCGCCGGAGCGGAGCCGGTGCTGCTGCGGCCCGGGGTGATTCCCTTGCCGGAAATCGAGGCGCTGGTGGGCCCTGTGCGGGTGGCCGCTGGAACCGGGGCGGCAGCGCATGCTTCGCCGGGCATGCATCCACGCCACTATCGTCCGCGGACGCGGTTGTTGTTGCTGGCTGCCGCTGATAGTCCGCCGCCGGGTCGCGGTGCGTGGCTGCGCCTGGGCCGCGAGATGCCGTCGGATCCTGGTGCCTACGCGGCGGCGCTCTATGCCGCATTGCATCGCTTGGATGAGCAGCAGCTCGACTGGATCGCGGTGGAGCGTCCGCCGGATTCGGCGGAGTGGGCCGGGGTGATCGACCGGCTGACGCGCGCCGCGGGGTAAGATGGTCGAGATGCGATCACCGTGGCCGTGGTTAGCCGCTTTGGCGCTCATGTGCGCGGCGGCGGCGCCGCCGGAGGACCTCCGGCTCGCCGTGCGATCGCGCGTAAAGCCCTTCAAGAGCGGCGATACGTGGGAGGAGGTCCGGCTCGAAGAGTCGTTCCCGGTTGCCCAAACCGCCATCGTGATCTGCGACATGTGGGACAAGCATTGGTGCGGCGGCGCCACGCGGCGGGTTGCGGCGCTAGCGGACAGAATGGCTCCGGTGATCGACCGGGCCCGGACACGCGGCATTCAGATCATTCATGCGCCATCAGAAACGATGGAGTTCTATAGGAGCTGGCCGCAGCGCCAGCGCATGCTGCGCATCGCCAGGGTCGCGCCGCCGGCGCCATTAGGTCTGGTGGATCCGCCCCTGCCGATCGACGATCGGGATGGCGGCTGCGACACCGGCGAAGCGTTCTACACCGCCTGGACGCGGGAGATCGCCGCGCTGCCCATGGGCGGCGATGACGTCATATCCGACAATGGCGCTGAGATTTATAGCTTCCTGCGGGAACGGGGCATACGCAACCTGCTGGTGATGGGGGTGCACGTCAACATGTGCGTGCTGAACCGTTCCTTCGCGATCAAACAGATGACCAACTGGGGGATACGCTGCGTGCTGGTGCGAGACCTCACCGACAGCATGTACAACCCCAAGGATCGCCCCTACGTGAGCCACGATCAGGGGACCGGGATGGTAGTCGAGCACATCGAGAAATACTGGTGCCCGTCGACCGTCAGCGGTGATCTGATGAAAGCTCTCGCCGGAACCAGATGAGAGCACGGCTGAACGGCGCCATCGCCGCGGCGCTCTTCGCTCTGAATATCTGGATCTGCTGGCGGTGGTTTCGCGTCGAGTACGCCGCGCACTTCAACTCCGTGGAAGGCTTCTTCATCGCCATGGCGCGGTACATCTCCACCCACTGGAGCGGATTTTCGTGGTGGCCGATGTGGCATTGCGGCATGCCGTATCAGGACACCTACGTGCCGCTCTTGCATTTAGTGGTGGCGGCGGTGGCCACCGTGGCGAAGGTTTCGGCCGCGCAGGCCTATCACGACGTCACCGGGGTCTCCTATTCGCTGGGCGCGGTTACGGTTTTCCTGATGGCACAGCGATTGGGGGCGAGCCGGGGCGCGGCATTTCTGGCGGCTCTCGCCTACTCAATCGTTTCACCTTCGGTGCTGCTGATGCCGGATGTGGCCCGGGACGTCGGCTGGTTCCATGGCCGGCGATTGCAAGTGCTGACGGTGTACGGCGAGGGGCCGCACATCACCTCGCTGGCGATCCTGCCGCTGGATGTCCTGGCGCTCCAGTCCGCGCTGGAGAAACGCACGGCGCGATCGCTGGTGCTGGCTGGGCTAGCGATAGCCGCCATGTTCCTTACAAACGTGCCGGGCACCATGGCCTTGGGGCTGGCGGTGTTCTGTTGGATCGTGGTGCAGCCGGCGGAAAGCTGGTGGCGCGCAGTGTTGATCGCAGTGGGAGCCTCCGCGCTGGCATACGCCATCGCATGTTATGGCGTGCCGCCGTCCAGCCTGCGCACCGTGTTGAGCAATGTGGGGGCGATGCATATCGGGTTCAGGTCCGCGCTGGACGCGGCTCCATTTCTGCTCGCACTGGTGCTGATGGCCGCGGCGATATTCGGTTTCCTGCTGCGGTACAGCCAGCTTCCGCTGTTCGCGCGATTCGGGCTCCTGTATTTCGGAGTCTTGGCGGGGATGGTTCTGACCGCGCAACCGCGAAAGTTCGAATTGCTGCCACAAGCAAGCCGGCTGCACGTGGAGATGGAGATCGCGGCTTGTCTGCTGCTGGGCGGCCTCGCGTGGCGGCTATACAAGCGAAGTCCGCGGTGGGCGAAGCCGGTGCTGGCGTTACTGTTGCTGGCGGCGGTTATCGTGCAGGTGCGGAACTACCACGCGAAGGTGCGCGCGGACGTTCAGCCCGTCGACCTTTCGGCGCGGTCCGAATACACCACTGCCCGATGGCTGGAGGCAAATATGAGCGGGCGTCGCGTGTATGCGGCCGGTTCGGACGCCTTTTGGCTGAACGCCTTCACGGACACGCCGCAAGTGTTGGGATGCTGCGAGCAGGGTATGTCGATGCCCATTCAGCGGATCGTGCCCTACATGGTGAGTCCGAACGTCAACGACGAATTCACCCGGCTGGGCGTCGCGTATCTCGAAGCCATGGGCGCGCAAGCCCTGGTGACCAGCGGCGAGACCAGCACCGACGAGTACAAGGACATCAAGGCGCCGGAGCGTTATGCCGCAATCCTGCCGGTGCTCCATCAGGACCGCGGAGACGTCATTTACGGCGTGCCGCAGCGCAGCGCGTCACTGGCGCACCTGCTGCTGCCGGGGGAGGAGGCGCCTGTACGGAGCTCGCGCGAGGTCACGCCGGCGGAGATCCAGCGATATGCGAACGCCATCGAGGAATCCCGGCCACCAGCTGACTTTCAATGGACCGGGCCCGGCGCCGCACGCATTCGGGCGGTCCTGCGGCCCGGCGAAATGCTCTCGGTGCA
>DATGGM010000288.1:0-10923 GCA_035308525.1 Bryobacteraceae bacterium | reverse complement strand
CCAGGGCTCGCGCAGTTCTACCAGCAACGCTCCCAGCGCCACCGTGGAGAGCAGCGTGGCGGAGAATCCACCCACATGCCCGTAGTACCAGGCGCTTGCAAAGACGGCCACCAGAAACGGAAGGAAAAAGTTCGGTTGCAGCAGAGGCCGCAAAAGGAGCGAGACCAGTACCGCGAAGGTGGTCAATGCCAGCGCGAAAACGCTGCTGTGCAGGGAGGTCTCTTTGAGCTGATACACGGCGGCTCAGTTCCAGAATACTATACGGGGGCTACGGAACACAGACCAACCAAAGGTATCATCCGTTGTTTTCGCCACATTGGACGAGGGTTAGCTGGGCCGCTTAAGAGTGGGGCGCTCGGGGTCGGCAGTTTCGGCCTTTTGATCCTGATCCACTTTGGCCGCGGGCCGCGTGTGCAGCACGGGGCGGCCGGGATCTTCGCGCAGTTTCAGCCGGTTTCCCAGCGTGATCAGCCGCGTCCGCGCGCCGTGGAACTCCGAGGTATCCACCACATACCGCGGCTCTGCTTTCAGATCCTGTTCGATGGTCCTCTGCGCGGCCCGGATACGATCGCCGGTCATGGGGTGCGTGGAGAAGAGCTTGGAGACCGCGCCCGGCTTCTTCTTTTCGAGGGTCTGGATCCGCTCGAAGAAATTGACGAACTCGGTGGGATCGTAGCCTGCTTTGTACATGTATTGGAGGCCCAGCAGATCGGCCTCGGTTTCCATGTTGCGCGAGAACTTCAGAAACCCCATCGGCACGGCCAGTCCGACCGCCTGTCGAACGGCGTAGCCGGCCCACCCGCCCATAAAGATCAGCGGAATAGTGCTGTAGTTGACGAGCTGTCCGCGGGTGGCCTGGCGCGTACCGTGGCGCGCGGCTACATGCGCAATTTCGTGCGCCAGCACGCCGGCCAGCTCGGCTTCATTGTCGGCTTTCAGGATAAGACCCGTGTTAACGAACATGAAACCTCCGGGCAGCGCGAATGCGTTGACCTCATCGGAGTCGACGATCTTGATGGTGAACGGGACCTTGGAGTCGGAGTTGTGCGCCACGTTTTGAACGAGCCGGTTCACATACTCCGCGACAGCGGAATCGTCCACCAGTTTGGCCTGACGTTCCACCTCCTGCGCCATCTGTCTGCCCAGGCCGATCTCTTTCTCGACCGAGTAGAAATTGACGCCTTTGCCGACGTCGCGATTCCCGATCTGGTCGGGATCATGTTCGGGATTTTTGTCCTTGGCGATCGCTCCGGGCGCCCCCGTAAGCAGCACCAGCGCACACAGAACGACCAGGTAATAAAAGCGCTCCACTTCCCCTCCTAGAACGCGGATAGGGAGATTATACTCGATACGCGTCTGAAGCGCTATTTACCGATATTCCGAACCTCTACTAGGGCATTCTCGTGAACGGAATCGGAAGGGTTGGCCACCACCATCTCTCCGGCTGAAAGACCCGCTACTACCTCCAGCTCCGAGCCCATGTCCTGGCCGATCCGAATCTGGCGCAGGTGGACGCGGTGATCCGGCGCCACCACCGCCACCCGGGGACCCTGCCGGCCCAAAATCAACGTATCGCCCGGGATGATGATGGCGGCTTCCGCCCGCCCGGTGGAAAACCGCACTTGCGCATACATGCCGGGCATCAGGACGCCTCGCGGATTGGGCACTTCCAGCACTGTCAACATGGCGCGCGAGCCGGCATCCAGGGCATTGGATATGCGCGTCACATGCGCGGAGAAAACCTGCCCCGGCAGCTCCTGCACGCGCAGCTCGGCGGTCTGCCCCGGGTGCACCGAGCCCACGTTGGTCTGCGGCACGTTGACAAAGATGCGCAGCGTCTGGATCTGCGCCATGTGGAACAGCTCACGGGCCGCGCCACCGTTGCCGGAATTGATCAGGGTACCGATATCCACGCTGCGATTGGTGATCACGCCGTCGAATGGCGCCGTGATCCGCGCGAATACCTTCATTTCCTCGAGGCGGTGCAAATTGGCTTCGTTGGCGCGCACGGTTTCCTGCGTGGTGGCGATGCTGGCCTGGGCCTTGGCGACCTGCGCTCCGGTGACCGCGAAATCGGCTTCTTTCTGATCGGCCTCCTGGCGGGCCACTACACCGCGATAGGCCAGACGGCGCCAGCGCTCCACCGTGAGACGCGCCAGGTTCAGGTTGGCTTTGTAAAGATCCAGGTCGGCCTGCGCTTCGTTGAGCGCGGATTTGGATTGCTGAAGGGTGGCGCTTGCCTGGTGGATCTGCTGGTCGAGTTCGGGTGTATCGATCTCGGCGAGCAACTGGCCGGCCTTCACGCGATCGCCGTAATCCACCAGTCGCGATCGCAGGTAACCGTCCACGCGGGCGAAAATGGGCGCATCGACCAACGCCTGCATGTCGCCGGGCAGTTCGAGCATAGCGCGCGCGGCGGCCGAACGGGCCACGGCCACTTCCACCACGGGGAGCGCGGCAGCGTCGCTTTGAGCGGCGGCCGAGAGCGCTCGCTCGCGCGTAAGGCGCGGCAGTATCCCACCGATCACCGCGGCGGCTACCAGCATAGCGAGCAACGCGAAGAACGCCAGTAGTCCGCGGCGCCCGGTACGCGGTTTCGGGCGGGCGGGAGCCCTCGGCGGCGGATCAGCGATCATACGCCTCCACTTCCGCTTCGTGTTCCAGATACGTGGGCGCATTGCGACGCAACACGCTGTAAACCACCGGTACGAAGAATAGCGTGGCCAGCGTAGCCAGCAGCAGGCCGCCGATGACGGCGCGTCCCAGAGGGGCGTTTTGCTCGCCGCCTTCGCCAATGCCCAGCGCCATGGGCAGCATGCCGACGATCATGGCCAGGGCCGTCATGATCACCGGGCGGAGGCGCGTGTAGCCGGCTTCGAGCGCGGCGGTGATCGAGTCGGCGCCGGTGGCGCGCAGGTCGTTGGCGAAGTTTACCAGCAGAATACTGTTGGCCGTGGCTACCCCGATGCTCATGATAGCGCCCATCAGCGACGGGACGTTGATGGTCGTCTGCGTGACAAACAGCATCAGCAGGATTCCCGAGAGCGCGCCGGGCAGGGCCATCAGGATGATGAACGGGTCCAGCCAGGACTGAAAATTGACCACCATCACGAAGTACACCAGCAGCACCGCGAACACCAGCCCGACTCCCAGCCCTATGAATGACGTGCGCATGGTCTCCACCTGCCCGCGGGTCTGAAAGAAGCTTCCCTTGGGCAGCTTGGAATTGAAATCGGCCAGCACCTTCCGCACCTCGCCTGCCACGCTCCCCAGATCGCGATCCTGGACGTTGGCGTAAACGTCATAAAGCGGCTGCACGTTGTAGTGGTTGACGACCGAGGCGGTTGCGCCGCGTTCCAGCCGCGCGACGTTGGTGAGCAGTTGCGTGCCGGCGTGTGCCCCGCCGGAGTGTACCGGCGTATCAAGCAATTCCGCGGTGGAACCCATGTGGTATTCGGGAGTCTGGATGGCGATGGGGTAATCGACCTGATTCTGCGGATTGATCCAGTAATTCGGTGCGAGCTGCATGTTGGAGCTGAGCGAGATGAGCAAGCTGTTGGCAACATCCTGCTGGGTCAGGCCGAGTTCCACGGCGCGCGTGCGGTCCACGTTGAAGCGCAGTTCGGGCGCGTCCACGACCTGGTGCAGGTGGACGTCCACAGCGCCCGGTACGCGGGCCAGACGGGCCGTGATCTGTCGGGCCAGCGCGTAGTTGGCGGAAGCATTGGTCAGCGGCCCGATTACCTGTAAGTCTATGGGGGCCGGCAATCCGAAGTTCAGGATCTGGCCCACGATGTCGGCGGGCTGAAAGAAGAATGTCAGCTCCGGAAACCGGCGATTGAGGCGCTGGCGCAACTCGCGGATGTATTGCCAGGTGGAGGCGTGGTCGGGCTTCAGTGAAACCAGCACTTCGCCATCGAAAGATCCAACGGTGGCGGTGTCGCTGAGGGCGATGTTGTAGCCGCTATAAGGCAGCCCGATATTATCGAGGATGTCGGCGAGTTCCGCCGGAGGAATGATCTGGCGGATGAGGTCCTCAACCTGGCGGAAGTAGGCCTCGGTTTCCTCTACGCGCGTGCCTGCCGGAGCGCGCACATGCAAGCGAATCTGGCCGGCATCCACCTTCGGAAAGAAATCCTCGCCGATGAACGGAACCAGCGCCGCGCAGGCAGCCACGATCAGCCCAAAGCAGACCGCCACGAGTTTACGATGGGCTAGCGCGGACCCCAGCAGACGCCGGTAGGCGTTGCGCATCTGCTCAAAGCGCGTCTGAAAGCGCTGGTGGATGCCGGCGAACAAGCCGGAGCCGGCCTGCTCCATCTCGCCCGATTCATCCTGATAGCGCGCGGCTTCCTCGCGCAGCAGGAACTTGACCATGGTGGGGATCAGGGTGCGCGATAGAATGTACGACGCCATGATGGCCAGCACCACGGAGAGCGCCAGCGGAGTGAACAGATACCGCGCAGCGCCGGTAAGAAAGATCACCGGCACGAACACGATGCAGATACACAACGTGGAAACGAATGCCGGAATGGCAATCTGTTGCGCCCCGTCCAGGATCGCCCGGATGATGGGCTTGCGCTGGCCCAGGTTGCGATGGATATTTTCGATTTCGACGGTAGCGTCGTCTACCAGAATTCCAACTGCCAGCGCCAGACCACCCAAAGTCATGACATTGAGGGTCTCGCCCAGCAGGTTAAGCACGGCGAGCGAGGTAAGGATCGAAAGCGGAATGGATATGCAGACGATGAGCGTGCTGCGCCAGCTCCCCAGAAACAGCAGGATCATCAAGCCAGTCAGGAATGCGGCGATCACGGCCTCTTTGAGCACGCCGTTGATGGCCGCGCGCACGAAGACGGACTGATCGAACAGCAGTTTGAGATTCAGGGCGGCGGGCAGCGTGGAACGGATGCGGGGCAGGATTTTTTTAATCTGGCTGACGATTTCGAGAGTGGAGGAGCCGCCGTTCTTCAGTACCGTCAACAGGGTGGCGCGATTGCCGTTGTGCCGCACGATGTTCGTCTGGATGGCATAGCCGTCGCGCACGTGGCCTACATCGCGCATGAAGACCGTGCCGGCGGCGGTCTGCTTGATCGGAATGCTGTTGAATGCCTCGGCCGAAGGCGGCAAGCTGTTTAAGCGGACCACGAATTCGTTGGGACCGATCTTGGCGATGCCGGAAGGAATAATCAGGCTCTGGGCATTGATGGCGCCGACGATGTCGTTGGCGGAAAGACCCTGCGCGTACAGCGCCTTCAGGTCGATATCCACCATGATCTGGCGGGGCCGGCCGCCGTAGGGAATCGGAAAGCTGGCGCCCTGCACGGTTGCCATCTGCGTGCGAATGAAGTTGTAGCCGTAATCGTAGAGCGACTGTTCGCTCATGGTGTCGCTCGAGATGCTCATCTGCAGGATGGGAACGCTGGACGCGTTATAACGCAGGATGGAAGGCGGCGTCATGCCGGTAGGCAGGGAGTGCAGCACCGATTGCGAAGCAGCCGCCAGTTGCGCCACGGCGGCTTCCACCTTGGCCTTGGGATGGAAGAATACCTTGATGATGCTGAGCCCGGGAAGCGACTGGGACTCCATGTGCTCGATGTCGTTCACTGAGGTAGTGAAGGAGCGTTCGCAGCGGATGGTGACGACTTCCGCCATCTCTTCCGGCGAGATGCCGCCGTAGGACCAGATGACGCTGACCACCGGAATGTTGATTTCGGGGAAGATGTCGGTGGGCATGCGAAAGACGGCCAGCATGCCTAGAATGACGATCACCATGGACATGACTACGAAGGTGTAGGGGCGGCGCAGGGCGAGGCGGACTATCCACATGGAAATTGCCTGGATCAGCTCTCTTTCTCATATTCTAGTTTCTTTTCCGTCCTCAGTGAGATAATCCGACGTCCGACGGCGAAAAACCGACTGCAAGTCCGCAGACGAACACATTGCCTCGCAAATCCCGGGCCGCACAGACCGTACTTCAGCGGTGCGGAGCACCGTCCACAAGGCTCTGCCAGGCGCGGGGGAAGTTATCTCTTACCAAATCCCCACTTACAAACAGCCGGCCCCCATGAAGTTGATCGCATGCACGCGAAGTTCCGTGCGACGGAAGCCGCCGGGCGCTAAGTCGCCTTCCCGACCTTACGCAACACCTCCTCCGCATGCAACGCGCCATTGGGCGTCTCTTCGTGCTTAAACATCAGGTAGAGTTCCTTGCCCTGGTCCAACAGTTCCCCGGCGCGCGACGCGATCGCATCCACATCTTCCGCCGTGTACGCGGGCTTCCGCAAGCGGTAATAGACAAAATCGGCCGTGATAACCTCCGGCACTTCGAGCTTCTCGGACTCGGCCACGCAGAGCGAGATGTTGCGCCGTTCCAGCAGGCGATAGACTTCATCCACCAGCCACGACGAATGTCGGAACTCGAATGCGTAGCGCAAATCATCGGGCAGGAGTTCCAGGAATGCACCCAGCAAAATTACATCGCACTTCATCTGCGGGGGGAGCTGAAACAAGACCGGCCCCAGCCGGCGCGCCGCGCGCAACGGATCGATGGCACGCAAGAAGACCGCGGTGGCTTCCGCGCAATTCTTCAGCCGCATGATGTGGGTGATGCGCATGTGGCCCTTCAGCGCAAACACAAAGCCGGCCGGCGTGGCGGCCACCCAGTTTTCGAGCGTCTTGGCGGCGGGCAAGTGGCGGAACGTATAGTTGATCTCGACCGAGTTCAGGCGCTGCGCGTAGTGCTCCAGGAACTTGGCGGCCGGGAGCTTGGCGGGATAGAACAGCGGCTTCCATTGGGCATAGGCGAATCCGGATGTTCCGGCATACAGTCGGGCCATTGGCTTATTATGGATCTCCGGGGACTCATTGTGCACTTGCTCATCAACTGGATGCTCAGCGCGCTGGCCTTGTGGTTGGTGGCCCGCATCGTTCCGGGAGTCTACGTCCGGGATTACGGCGCGGCGCTGATCGCCACTATCGTCATCGCCATCGTCAACACGCTGCTGGGATGGCCGCTGCACATCCTTACTTTCCCGATGACTATACTCACGCTGGGCTTGTTCTGGCTGGTGGTGAACGCCTTCCTGCTGAAGCTGGCGTCCATGCTGGTGCCGGGTTTTACTGTACAGGGTTTCTTCGCGGCATTTTTCGGATCTATACTGCTCACCGTGCTTCAGTTCATTCTGGGGCGTATGATCTTTCCCCATGGCGGACTACTTTACTGACGTCGTCCGGCCGCAGAACCCCGAGGATCTGGCCGAGGCCATGGGCTGGGCATCCGCGCGCGGGCAGACTATCGAGTTGGGTGGTAATTTCTCCAAAAGGCGCATGGGTGGACCGGCCAAACCGGCGAACATAACCATCTCGACCGCCGCCATGAACCGCGTCCGCCAATATGAACCGCGCGACTTGACCATCAGCGTGGAAGCCGGAATTACATATTGCGAGCTGAGCCGCCTGCTGGCCGAACACCACCAGATGATCCCCCTGGACCCACCGTTTTCGGATATTGCCACTATCGGCGGAGTCGTGGCGTCGAACTGCTGCGGGCCTCGCCGCCGGCTCTACGGCACCGCGCGCGACCTGGTAATCGGCATGCAGTTCGCCCTTCTGGATGGCAAGCTGGTGAAATCCGGCGGCATGGTGGTGAAAAACGTGGCCGGTCTGGACATGGGCAAACTGATGATTGGATCGTTCGGCACGCTGGCGGCCATTGCGGTGGTGAACTTCAAGGTGATCCCGCAGCCTCCCTGCGAGCGCTCGTTCCGTTTTTCCTTTGCTGGCCTGGATGAAGCCCTAGGGGTGCGAGATGCCATCCTCAAGAGCCCGCTCGATCCTACGGCCATCGATCTGCTGAATCCCGCGGCGACTGAATCGGCCAAGCCGGCTTATCTACTGGCGGTGCGAGCGGGCGGGAATACCGCAGCCATTGCGCGATATGAACGCGAACTGGCCGCCATGGGAGCACTACCGATGCGCCCCGGCGAAGACGCCGGCTTCTGGAGCACTCTCCAGAATTTCACGCCCCTGTATCTGGATCTGCATCCCGATGGCGCGGTGGTGCGGGTTTCCTGTACGTTGAAAGGATTGGCGGCGGTGATGCGGCCGATAACCGGACCGGCTGTGGCGCGCGCGGGCTCGGGCGTCTGCCATGTGTACTTCGAACATGCCGACGACGCGGTGCATTATGCCGCCGGCATGGTTCGCGAGCACTCCGAGACCGTGATCGAGTTTGCGCCGGAAGGCCGCAAAGAAGCGCTGGATTTGTGGCCCGCGCCGGGGCAGGATTTGGAAATCATGAAGCGGATCAAGCGGATGTTCGATCCGCAGCTTATACTCAACCGTGGCCGACTCTATGGTGTTATCTGAACGCGCGCCGGACAAACCCCGCCAAGCGGACCTGGACCGCTGTGTGCATTGCGGCCTGTGCCTGAACGCCTGCCCAACTTACAGGGAACTCGGCATTGAGATGGACTCTCCCCGCGGGCGCATTTATCAGATGGCGCAGGTGGCATCCGGTGCGCCGATCGGCCCGTCATACATCGCGCACATCGACCTGTGCCTGGCTTGCCGCGGCTGTGAAAGCGCCTGCCCGTCCGGTGTGCAGTACGGCCGCCTGGTAGAGGCGGCCCGCGCGGAAATCGAAGCGGCCAGGCCGCGCTCGCGGTGGTCGCGGTTGGTGCGGCACTTCGTTTTCGGACGGCTGTTGCAGTCGCCGGCCATCATGACGCTGCTGGGAGCCATGCTTTATCTGTATCAAGGCAGCGGATTGCAGCGGCTGGTGCGCGCCCTCGGATTTCTAAAGCTCCTGGGTAAGCTGGGCGATATAGAACAGCTCACACCGCGCGCCGAGCCGCCGTTCTTCTTTAACCAGATCGGCAAGACTTTTCCGGCCGAAGGCCAGCGGCGCTATCGCGTAGCGCTCATGGCAGGATGCATCGCCAACGTATGCTTCGCCCGGCTGAATGAAGCCACCGTGCGCGTCTTGCAGAAGAATGGCTGCGAGGTGGTAGTGCCCGCGGGGCAGGGTTGCTGCGGGGCGCTGCACGTGCATGCCGGCCTACGTGAGGAGGCGCGCGGCTTGGCCCGGCGTAATATCGAGGCGCTCGCGGTGACCCGGTTCGACGCGATACTGACAAACGCCGCGGGCTGTGGTTCGACCTTGAAGGAGTACGGCGAACTGTTGGCGGAAGACTCGAACTATGCTGCGCGGGCGCGCGCGTTTTCCGCGCAGATGCGCGATGTGACGGAGTTCCTGGCTTCCATCGAACTGAACCGCGCGATGCGCCCGCTGCCCATCACCGTGACCTATCAGGATTCCTGCCACCTGGCGCATGGCCAGCGCATCCGCTCAGCGCCGCGCGAACTGCTGGAAGCTGTGCCGGGCTTGACCTTCCGCGAGATGCCGCTCTCCGATTTGTGCTGCGGCAGCGCCGGGATTTACAACGTCGTCGAAAACGAGATGGCCCTGGAAATACTCGAGCGCAAGATGGAAAACGTCAACCGCACCGGCGCGGATGTGATCGCCACCGCCAACCCCGGCTGCATCCTGCAACTACGGGCGGGCGTGAGCCTGCACGGGAAGGAGCAGCGCGTGGTGCATGTGGTGGAGCTGCTGGATGAGGCGTATCGGCCGCGGCAGAGTTCCAGCAAGCCCGACCTGACGCCCGACCGAGAACCCTAACCCGCGTCAATCAGTTACTCAATCACCAGCAGCAAATCCTTAGCCTCCACGTGGCGCCCCGGCTGCACCAGCACCTGGGTCAGCTTGCCCCCCACCGGAGCATACACGGTACTCTGCATCTTCATGGCCTCCATTACCAGCAGACGGTCGCCCTTCTTCACCTGCTGATGCAACTCCACAGCCACGGTCGAGACTACTCCCGGAATGGGCGCGCCGATCTGGCCGGGCTTGGCGGGGTCGGCCTTGGGTTGTGCGGCGACCTTCACTTCCAGGCTCTTGTCGCGGATGTTCACTTCCCGCGGCTGGCCGTTCAACTCGAAGAACACCGTGCGAAAGCCGTCGGGATGAGGTTCGCCCACCGTCAGAAACTTGATCACCAGCGTCTTGCCCTGCTCGAGTTCTGCCGCGATCTCATCGCCCTTCTGCATACCATAATAAAACTGCGGAGTGGGCAGCACCTCCACGTTGCCGTAACTTTGGCGGGCCTTCGCGAATTTGAGAAACACGTCCGGATACATCAGGAAACTCAGCACTTCATCCGGTAGTGGTTCGCGGCCGATTTTTCGGCAGAGCGTGGCGGCGGTCTCTTCAAAATTGACCGGGGTCAGGTGCGCGCCGGGCCGGCCCCGCTGTGGTTTGGCGCCCTTCAGGATGGCCTTTTGCAGACGTTTGGGCCAGCCGCCCTCCGGTTCTCCCAAAGCGCCGCTCAGCATTTCGATCACTGAGCCTGGCAGCGTCAGGTTGTGATCGGGCCCCAGCCGCTCGAACTGCTGCACGGTCATATGATGGTTCACCAGGAAGATAGCCAGGTCGCCCACGGCCTTGCTGGACGGCGTGACCTTGACGATATCGCCCAGCGCGGCGTTGGCCTCCGCGTAGGTGCGCGCGATTTCATGCCAGCGCGCGCCCAGCCCCATGGCCTCGGCCTGTTCGCGCAGATTGGTGTACTGCCCGCCGGGCATCTCGTGAATATATACCTCGGCGGTGCCCGACTTCGGCCCCGAGTCGAACGGCGCATAATAAGTCCGCACAGTCTCCCAGTAATCCGCGCATTGGTTGAGCGCATCCAGGTCGACGCCGCTATCGCGCGGTGTATTTCGCAACGCGGCCACCATGGAGTTCAGATTCGGCTGGCTGGTAATGCCGCTCATGGACGCGATGGCCCCGTCGGCCACGTGCACGCCCGCCTCCGCCGCTTTCAACACCGACGCCGCGTTCAGCCCGCTGGTATCGTGCGT
>DATGGM010000287.1:0-38517 GCA_035308525.1 Bryobacteraceae bacterium | reverse complement strand
GTGCCCATGACCGCCCTTTTTTGAGCGCCAGACCCAGGGCGGAACCGCCCAACCGTCCCGAGACGTAGACGGCATCGCCCGCGCGGGCGCCATCCCGGCGCAAAGCGCGGCCACGGGGGACCGCGCCGCAGACTACGATGTCGCAGGTGGTCCGGGCCGCGCGCGCCAGATCGCCGCCCGCCAGCGGCGTCCCGGTTTTGCCGGCTATCCGAAGTAAACCATTGAAGAAACGGGTGATCCAGCGCCGGTCCGTCCGCTCACCGGCGGTCAGCGATAGCAGGCAAAAGCGGGCCATGCCTCCCATGGCGGCTATGTCGCTTAGCCCGCGCGCTAGCGCCTTGTGCCCCAAAGCTTCCGGGGGGTGCGTATCAAATTGAAAATGCACGTCTTCCACGAGCTGATCCGTGGTAAATAGGAGATCTTCCGGCGCGCCGGGTGGGCGGTAGATCGCGCAATCGTCGCCGATGCCGAGCACCAGCCGGGATCCACGGGGGAGCGGCGCCCGCTGGCGGACGGCTTCCAGGATGGGGCCCTCGCCGCTCCTCCATGTGGTCGTACGTCTGCCTCGCATCTGGTTCCTATGAAAGATTTTATAACCGATTGGTCTTGACCGCACTGCGCGCCATCTGCGATAATCCATATGCTAGTTTCTAAATGTTGTTTTGTCCCGCGCCACGGAAAGTCCAGAGAGCTACGAGCCCCGGCTCGTAGCTTTTTCTTTTTGGACCGAGACGAACAATGAATCAGGAGAAGAAGTAGTGAAAGAAAAAGGAATCGTGAAATGGTTTAACGCCGCAAAGGGCTATGGTTTTATCCAGCGCAGCAGCGGCGATGACGTGTTCGTACACTTTTCGGCCATCCAGGCAAACGGTTATCGTACCCTGGACGAAGGCGCGGAGGTAGAATTCGAGGTCAAGCAGGGACCCAAGGGACTGCAGGCCGAGAACGTAGCCAGGATCTAGACCAAACCAAATTTCGGCGAGGGGCCCCCGGCTGTGGGGCCCTTTTTATTTTAGGGCTGTAACACCACCTGCACCCGGTTGCTCTCCTGGCCGTCCGCGGTGATGTACAGTTCCGCCGGCCCCGCATTGACGACGGCCGGCAATTGAACCTCGATCAGATAGAACCCGATGTAGCCCGGCGCCAGGGCGGCGCGGGTCACCTGCACCGGCTCGCGATCCAGGTAAGCTTTGACGGTGGCCGTAACTGCCGGTGGACTATCCAAGGGTGCGGCGACCCCTGTGGGCCAGTCTGGGTGCACCCTGCCCAGGCCCGTCGTGAGGATCTGCAAGCGAGAGCCGGAATGGGGCGTGCTGCGGCCATCCAGCATCAGGCCGCTATCGCCGTCCAGGATCATCGGCGAGCCGTCTCGGTTCACGAAGATGGCGGGTGATACGGCTTGCACCGGCAGGCCCAGGGTGAAACGTCCCCGGCCGGTCTGCAAAGCCAGTGAGAGGCTGGAGGGCGCGGCTTCGAACGGAACCTGAATCTGCGACTCGGTGTCGGTAGCGGCGAGCACCGGAAAATTCAGCGCACCGGCGTTGGCCGCATTGACGCGCCCGCCCACCACGCTGATCAGCGAACCGGGCGCGGCTGCTCGCGCACTGAAGTCCGCCGCATTCAAAAGGCGCAGCGTGCGCAGCCGGTGCGGCGCGGCCGTGGCGTACACTCCATAGCCCTCCAGGGCGACGTAGAGTTGATAACCGTTCGCATCGAGTTTCAAGTCCGTTGCCGGAGCCCCAGGAAGCTGGGTGGAAATGGGCGTCCAGGTGACTGCGGAGAGGCCCGCATTTTCCAGGTCGGCCGTAGCGAAGAAGACTCCCTGGCCGGTAGCCACATAGACCGCGCCCGCGGCTCGCTCGGCGGTGATGCCATGCGCCGGGGAATCCGGCAGGTTGGAAGTCAGATCGTCCCAAAACGCGCCGCTATTGGTCGTGCGTAGGACGTGAGCGCCGGAGCCGCCGACGGCCGCTAACGCCATGCGCGGCTCATTGGGGTCGGCGAAGAACCTCTCGATGGGTCCGTTGGCGCCCGTCCGAGGCGAAGGAGACCACGACCGGCCGCTATCCTGCGAGACCCAAATGCGGCCATCCGCGGATCCGGCATAGATGGTCTGCCGGGAAACGGCGACCGCCGTAATGCTTGTGCCCAGTGCAATTGAGGCGCTGCTCAAAGCCCGGTCCTCGTCCTGGATCAGCGGATCGCTGACCGGACGCCACGCTTCCGCGCCGGGCGCCAGTTCAACGGCTCCCACGTCTCGCACAAGAATGCGAGCGCCATGCGATTCGGCCGGCGTGGCCAGAATCCGGGCAGCCGGCAAGTTCGGCAGGTATTGATTCAAGCCCGACCAGGATTGGCCCCCATCCATCGAGCGCCAGACGCCGAAGTCGTTGGCCACCGTCACCTGGTCGCCATCCGAAGGCGAAACCGCCAGGCTGCGTTGACCCGGTCCGATAACGGATTGGTTATGGAAGGCCGTCAGATTCGACCAGGAGCGGCCGCCATCGTCGGAGCGATAGAGTTGGGTGCCGAGAGCATAGACACGCCCGGGCGCGGTGGCCGAAGAAGTCAGCTTCGCGTCAGGCTCGGGGGCGCGATCCACGGCAGGCGCCGGGATATCCGGCGGCCCAACCGTCCGAGCGGGCGTCCAGCTTTCAAAGTCATCGGTCTGAAACACACGGCCGGAAGCCGTCCTGGCAAACAGCCGGGATCCGTCGGCCGAGTACCATACTGACCGGACCGGCCCGGTGGCCGGCGACGCCAGGCCAACTTCCAGTGAGGGACTTCCCACCCGGCGCCACTCCAATGGCACGGTCTGCGCCGTTAGAATTCCGGCGGCAAGCGACGCTCCCAAAAGATAGCGCCAGGGCGATACTGTACCTTTGTGACACACAACCGAGTCCTATTTTATCCTAAAAGGCGCCGGCCGCCTAAGTAAAGAAATTGAATCCAAAGGATTATGTTGACCATTATCAATGGGCGCGAGATTTGCTCCGCAACTATGGTGCTAGACTAGGGTTTGAAAACGTACCATCGAAGAAAGATGGTACCAATAGAACGCAGGTTGTCTCATGAATTCGCGGAGGTTCAGGACGGCGCAATGGCTGCTGTTAGCGGCGGTGTGCATCTCTTGTGCCCCAATCTACGCCGAAGACGGTGCGGCCAAAGTGATCACGCTGAACGGGCAAGTATCCGTTCTGCGCGACGATGCCCCCTGGGTATTAAACGTCGGTGATGCGGTGAAACCGCGCCAGATTGTCATCACAGGACCCGACGGTTTCGCGGTCTTTCAGGTTTCCGATGGCAGTACCTTCGAGGTCTTCCCCAATGCGCGCGTAATCTTCCGCGAGAATGCCGGATCATGGCGGGATCTGCTGGATGTTCTCCTGGGCCGCGTCAAGGTCCACATTCAGAAGATGGGCGGGCAGCCCAATTATAACCGCGTCCGCACGGCCACGGCTGTGATCTCGGTGCGTGGCACGATTTTCGACGTGGCCGTCGAAGACGAGGACGAGACCACCCTGGTGAGCGTGGAAGAAGGCATCGTGGGGGTGCAGCATTTGCTCAAACCCGGGCCCGAACGCGTCTTGACTGAGGGTGAATCGATCCGCGTCTTCCGCAACCAGCCGCTGGCGGCCACTGCGGTGGACAGAGGCTCGACGATCCGGGCGATGTTGCGGCAAGCTGAGCGGGCTTTGTACCAGGTGGTGTACCGCGGGCCGGGATCCGTGCCGGGGGGCGGTACGGCGCCCGGCACCGGCGATAAGAAGAATCCACCCCCGCCGCCGACTACGCCTCCCCCAACGGCGCCCGCGCCACCGCACTAAAGCCCGCTTTAGACTCGCGAGCGGCGCAGCGTAAAAGCTTCCGGATTCATATTCTCGCGCTCCAGCCGTTTCCAATCGTCATTCACGTGGATCAGTTTGCCGCTGATGTGGTTGGAACGCTCGGAAGCCAGAAACAAAGCCAGGTGAATCTGCTTGTCGGGATGCGTGCCGCCGGTGAGCCGCACATCTTCAGCCTCCTCGATTTCGCGGCTGCCGGCGCGCTCCCCGGAGTGCAGGATCTCGTCCGTCATGTGCGTATACGTGCCGCCGGGCGCCATGCAGTTCACCTGCACGTTGCAGTCGCGCACCTCTTCGGCCAGCGTCTCGACGAAGCGCACGACGGCGGCTTTGGACGCGGCGTACGCCGAAAAACGCGGGCGTGCCGATGCCGCCCCACCGCCCCCGATCACCACGATTTTGCCGTACCGCCGCTCGATCATCTGCGGCAACACCGCCCGGCAGGCGTGCATCACACCCATCAGGTTGGTCTCGACGGTCTCGGCCCAGGCGCGCGGCTTCAGGTCCACTAGCGGGCCGATGGGTCCCTGAATGGCGGCCGAAGCAATCAGCACGTGCACGCCGCCGTAAACCCCGCGCATGCGTTCCACGGCGGCGCTCATCTGCTCGTAATCGCGCACGTCGGAACGAATGCGCAGGGCCGTGCCGCCGGCGTGCTCGATCTCCATTTTCGCCAGGTCCAGCTCAGCCTGGCTGCGCGCCAGCAATCCCACGCGCGCGCCTTCCGCCGCGAATCCGATGGCTAACCGCTTGCCGATGCCACGTCCCGCTCCGGTAATCAGGACTGCCTGATCTTTGAGCGGTTTCAACGTCAGTTCTCCACGCGCGCGTCGAACACGCCCGTCTCGATGACGCCGCCGCGCTTCACCTGCACGTAGATGCGGTAGTCGCCAGGTTTCGGAAAGCCGTACGGAAAAGATACTTCGGGTGGCAGGGCCTGTGTCATGCTGTGATTCATGCCCGGCATATCGCCCATGGCGGCCATCGACATGCCGCCATCACTGGCGTTCTGCGTCAGACTCAGCGATGCCATCGGCACTGATCCCGAGGGGTGCACGTGGGCGAACACGCTGCGGTCGGATCGCACGAACGCCGCGTGCCCCGGCATGCCCATGTAGAGTTCCACGTTTTGCGCCGGTTTGCCATCGGCGTCCTCCAATTTGAACCGGAAGAAGGTGGCACGCTTAGCGTGCAGGGGTCCGGGCTCGCGCTCCCAAACCATGCGCGAACCATCCGGCAATTGCGCGACGGTGCGATTTTGATCGGCCTGCGAAATCGCCGGACCAGAGCCGGCGGCGTCGTCACCCTGGAGCGCCTTACCCGCAATTGCCGGCAAGTCCACTTCCGTCACCAGGGTCTCCGGCAGACCGTTGGCATGCACGATGTCTCCATACAACGCGTAACGCCCGGCCGGCATGGGCGGCAGATCCTTGGCGAATACACCTGATTCAACCTGGTCCGGATGTAGATGCCATACCTTGTCCATTTCCGGCAGGCTGATCACATACAGATGCATCAGGTGGCTGTGATCGGGGACCAGGTCGTCGATTTTGCGCCAGACAGCCCAGCCGGGATCGGTCAGATGCAGCTTCAGCCGGCCGCCGTTTTCGAGCGTAGCGGACATTTGCAGCGGCTTGAAGATGTGCTTATCGTATTCGCCGGCTTCGGCGCGCCACCAAAGGCCGCCCAGCGCGACCATCGTGAGCACGAAAACGGCAGTGCCGGCCATGACCATGCGGGAGCGGCGAATGCGCGCCGGATCGGGCGCCAGTCCGGGTTCCAACTGGCCTTCCCGTACACCTGCGCCGACGATACTCACGGCGCCCACTACCAGGACTAATCCCAAGGCGGCCAGAAGCCAGCCGATGGATCCAGTCATGCCCTTGGTGCCCGAAGAGAGCGCCGGTACCGGCACCGACAGCTCGCCCCTTCCTTTGGCGCCCTCGGCGGTGACCCGCACCTGCCAGGAACCAGTGGCCATCATCCATAGCGATCCGGTGAAGAACTGGGGATCGTCCTTGGAGCGCACCGCCAGATCGGGGACCGGCGCGAATTTTGCGCCCGGGCCGGTCAGCGGCGTGGGCACGATGTGCACGGTGTCCACATCGTTGGCGGCGCTGCGTACTTCTATATCGGCTACTCCCGGAATAACGAAGGGCGTGCGGATGGTGACGAGCAAGCGAAACGGTCCAGCCAGGCCCTCGTAGAACACATCCGGGCTTCCCACATGGGCTACGGCGCCGGCTGCGGCCAGCAGGAAAACCGCCAATATCTTTCGCATGAAATTACCGGCGCACGCGGCGCATCCAATCGCCCCAGGCGAAGCCCAGGCGCGTCGTCAGCGTGGCAAATATGACGCCCAGTAACAGCTCCTTCGAGAATACGAACAGCGAATCGGGGGGGATAAACTGGTGGCGCACGTTGACCCAATTCGGGCGGGCGTTGTAATCGAAGATATGCGTGTGAAAGAACCAGTTACGCGCCGCCGGCAGTTGTAGAAAATCGGCGAACGGCCATTGCACCGCGAGCAGCACGCCCAGGAACACGATGCCGGAGACCGCGGACTGCTTCCACAGGTTCCAACCCCGCGTACGGCTCCATACCAGATCCAGCGCCAGCGCCGGAATGAACAACAGTATGGGAAACTCCGGTGGAACGAACTGAGTCACCTGGTGATAGACCGGTCCCAACTTCGGTTCGGCGGGAAACAGCGGCAGAATCCACCCCATGGCCGCAAAGAAGAACCAGTAAACGAAGGCGACCGTGGTAGCCGCCCAACGCTTTTCGGAGGCGCGCGCAATTCCCGCGAGCACCAGAGGCACTACCATGCACATCACGCGGTAGAACGGGCCGTTGTGCATCACGGCGTGCCAGGAGAATTCCATCACCATGAGCATCAAGCCGATCAGCACCACGCCGCCGATATAAAGGAACAGCCAGTTGAGCTTGCTGCGGAACTCGTCGCGCGCGCGGTTCATCATCCCCAGAATCAGGACCAGCGTTCCGGTGTTGACCGCCAGGTTGCCCAGGATGAGAAAGACGTGGGGTGGGCTGAGGATCTTGACGTCCAGCCCGTAGGCGCTGTGCCACCAGTTATCGAAGGGCGCGGAGGTCAGCATCGCCACGCCGCCCCAGGCCGCGATGAACGCGCCCAAAGGCCCTTCAAAGCCCCACAGCTTGACGGACGTTTCGCGCAGGTGCGAGAAGTTGCCGAAGGTGGTGGCCAGGATCAAATATCCGCAGGAGATACCGGCCAGCACGCCGCATAAATAGATGGCCATGTGGGCGGGCGTCCAGAATGTATCGCGGCCGATGGAGCGGTGCCAGGAAATGTCCCATTGGCCGCCGATCATGGCCGAAGTGACCGCCAGAACGGAGCACCAGACGTACCAGGGCACGCGCTCCACTGCCGAGCGCACGGACGTAGCTGGAACCGAGGCGATTGTGGTGGTCGTAGATGCCATGCTGTCCCTCTTGTACGCTATTGATTATAGCTTTGTCCGGGGTGTTTCGGCTTGCAACCCTAAAGCAGTTAGAATGGAAGCTCCGCCCGATGCTGGAACAACAATTATCGGACCTCAAGTCCGCCACGCTGGCACGCATCCAGGCTGTGCGCCTGCCTCAGGATCTGGAACCCGTGCGCATCGACGCGCTGGGGCGCAAGGGCACTTTGGCCCAGGTCAGCAAGGATATGGGCAAGCTCGCGCCGGAGGACCGCGCACGCATTGGCAAGCTGCTCAACGCCGCCAAGCAGGAGCTCGAATCCGCGTTCGAATCGCGCCAGCGGCAGTTCTCCCAGGAAGCCCTCGCCGCCCGCCTGAATGCCGAATGGCTGGACCTCACCCTGCCCGCGCCCGGGCCGCCCGCGGGCCATCTGCACCCCATCACCCTCCTTCAAACTGAAATCGAGCAGCTCTTCGTTTCCCTGGGCTTCGCTGTCCTGGATGGTCCCGAGGTCGAAACTGAGTACTACAATTTCGACGCGCTCAACATCCCGGCGGACCATCCCGCGCGCGATATGCAGGACACCTTCTGGCTGACGGATGGCAATCTTTTGCGCACGCACACGTCGCCGGTGCAGGTGCGCGGCATGGAGCGCCTGGGTCCGCCGCTGCGCATGATCGCGCCCGGCCGCGCCTTCCGCAACGAAAACGTGGACGCCTCCCACGAGCACACCTTTTATCAACTGGAAGGCATGATGGTGGACCGGGAAGTCTCCGTGGCGCACCTGATCTACTTCATGAAGACTCTGCTCACCGCCATCTTCAAGCGCGAAGTGACCGTGCGCCTGCGTCCCGGCTACTTTCCTTTTGTCGAACCCGGTTTCGAGCTGGACATCCAATGTCTGATCTGCGGCGGTCCGGGTTGCGCGGTCTGCAAGCAGAGCGGTTGGGTGGAGTTGCTGCCTTGCGGGCTGGTGAATCCGAACGTGCTGCGCATGAGCGGCATCGATCCCGAGGAATGGAACGGGTTCGCCTTCGGCCTGGGCCTCACGCGCCTGGCTATGATGCGCTACGGCATCGACGACATACGCCTCCTGCAAGGCGGCGATCTGCGGTTTCTCCAGCAATTCTAGGCTAATGAAGTTCTCATATAACTGGATTCGCGAATTCGTCCCGTCGCTGGACACTCCGGCGCGCCAGCTCGAGCGGCTCATCACTATGCGGACGGCCGAGTGCGAGGGCATCGAGGAAACCGGCGCATTGCTGGCAGGGGCTTCGGCCGCCCGCGTGGAGGCGGTGGAACCGATCGCCGGCAGCCACAACGTCAAAGCCATCGTCGAAACGGCTCGCTACGGGCGCAAGGTGGTGGTCTGCGGAGCGCCCAACTGCCGCGCCGGTATGGCTACCGTCTACGTGCCCATCGGCAAGAAAGTCATCCAGGGCGTGGAGAGCGACGGGATGCTGGCCAGTGGCGCCGAACTGGGCATTAACCGCGACGCCGCCGGGATCCTGGAGGACGGCGCTCTCTCTGGTTGCGCGCCCGACAGCATTATTGAGATCGATAACAAATCCATCACTCACCGTCCCGACCTGTGGGGGCATTATGGCATGGCGCGCGAGGTGGCCGCCATCGCCCGTCAGCCGCTGCGCGATCCGGTGAAGCCTGCGCTGGTTCCGTCCGCTCCTTCGCCGATCGCGGTAGCCATCGACGATCTCGACTTGTGCCCGCGATACAGCGCGCTCGTATTTGAAAACGTGACGGTGCGCCCGTCGCCGTTGTGGCTGCAATACCGGCTGACGGCCATAGGGCTGAACCCCATCAACAACATCGTGGACATGACCAATTTCATCATGTCCGAACTGGCGCAGCCCATGCACGCCTTCGACCGCGACCTGCTCCAGGGCGACACTATCTTTATCCGGCGCGCGCGCCCGGACGAGTTCTTCCTGGCATTGAACGAACAGGAGTTCACGCTCGGCCCATCCAACCTGGTGATTGCCGATGCCAAAGGCGCGGTGGCCCTGGCGGGCGTGATCGGCGGCATGGACAGCGCCATCGTGGAAGGCACCACGCGCATCGTGCTGGAGAGCGCCTGCTTCAACGCGTCGAGCGTGCGCCGTACATCGTCCGCGCTGAAGCTGCGCACGGATGCCTCCATGCGCTTCGAGAAAGCGCAGGACCCGGCTAACACGGTTCGCGGACTGGCCCGGGCGGTCGAGCTGCTGCAGGAGATATCGCCCGGCATCCGGCTAGCCGGCGGCCTGGCGGATCAGCGCAGGCCCGTGGCTCCGCCGGCGCCAATTCTGCTGCCCATGGACTGGCTGGTGCGCAAACTGGGCAAAGACGTCAGTCCGGATGAAGTGCGCGACATCCTGGAGCGGCTGGCGTTCGGCGTCTCGACGCACGCGCCCGGCGTGTTTTCGGTCACGGTGCCTTCGTGGCGGGCCACCAAGGATATCTCGGTGAAGGACGACCTGGTGGAAGAGGTCGGCCGCATGATCGGCTACGATTCCATCACGCCCCGGCCGCCTGCCGTGTTGACCACCGTGCCGCCCGCTAATCCGGAGCGGTCCTTCCACGCGCACGCGCGGGAAGTATTCGCCGGCCAGGGCTTCACCGAGGTATATAACTACTCATTCGTAGCCGAGGCCGACGCGCGCGCTTTCGGCATGGACCCGGCTGATCACGTCATGGTGGCCAACCCGATCGCGCCCGATCAGTCTTTGTTGCGCATGTCGCTGCTGCCGGAACTGCGCGGCAACGTGTTCCATAACAGCAAACACTTCGACGCCTTCCGGATATTCGAAATCGGCCGCGAGATTCACAAGCTGCCGCAAGGGCTGCCGCGCGAGATTCCGCACCTGGCCGCCGCCATCTACCGCAAAGACGGAGACGGCGCGGCGGGCCTCTACGAGATGAAGCGCGCTGCGCAGTGCCTGATGCCGGGCGCCGAGGCGCGGCCCGCCGACGCCCGGCCGTTCGAGCATCCGGCGCGCGCGGCGGAAATCCACTGGCGCGGGTCGGTGGTGGGGCGATTGTTTGAATTGCATCCTTCACTCGGCGATGGCCGGACCGCCATGCTCGATCTCGATCTCCCGCTGGTCCAGGCCGCCGGGCCCCAGGAGAAGTGCTACACGCCCATACGCCGCTTTCCGTCCAGCGCTTTCGACCTATCGGTTGTGGCCGGCGCGCGCGAGCTGGCCGGCGACCTGCAAGACAAGCTCGCGGCGCTGGCCGGGGCGCTGCTAGAATCCATCGAGTATCAGCGGCAGTATGCGGGCCCGCCGCTGGCGGAAGGCGCCAAGAGCGTGTCCTTCCGGGTGACGCTCGGCTCGTCCGAGCGGACGCTGTCGTCGGAAGAGGTGGGCGAGATCCGCGCCCGGCTGATCGACGGCATGCGTGCGCAAGGCTACCACCTGCGACTGTGAGCACTCGCCGCACGCAGCCCGGCGGTTGGGTTGGCACTCGCACTCGCCGGCCGTGCCGCCGGTGTCACGCGGAAGTGCCCAAGGGCCGTTTCACGTTCTGCTCGGAGGCGTGCGTCCATGAGTGGAAGCTGCGAACCGATCCGGGGTACTTGCGCGAGCAGGTCTTCCTGCGCGACCGCGGCGTGTGCGCGCACTGCGGCGTGGATACCGAGGCGCTGCGCAAAGAGAAGCGCAAATTAGACTACACGGCGCGGCGGCGATTCGAGAAGGAGTGGGGCCGCCGGCGGCATTTATGGGACGCCGATCACGTCGTGGCGGTGGCGGAAGACGGCGGCGAGTGCGATCTGTCGAACATGCGCACGCTGTGCCTGCGGTGCCATCGGCTGGCTACGGCGGAGCTTCTCAAGCGGATGCGGGACAAATCTCGTCCGGACTATTTGCCGACGACCACGATCGAAAACGAATCCGGGACCATCTGACCGCGGCGCTGGCCGGGTGGCGGCGGGGTGAATTCCCCGGTGATCGAGAACACCTGGCCAGTCTTCGTATCCACCGTCATGGTGCGGGCGCCCATCTTGGTCTGCACATTCTGCGCCACGACAAAATCCGTTGGGCTTTTCTCTTTGATAACGGTCAACGTACCGTCGCCCTGGGAGCTGAACGCCTCCATGGTCTTGGGATTGAATCCCGCGCCATCCACGCCTTTGCCTATCGGTAGCGTGGTGATGATCTTGCCGTCCTCGGCATTCACCATCGCCATATTCGCGGGATCGTGGCAGGCAGCGAACAGAATGTGATGTTTCTCATCCAGTGCCAGGCCGCCGGGGCCGCCGCATTTACCCGCCAGGTCATAATGCGCCGTCACCTTGAGCGTCTTGGCATCCACCGCGGCGATATTATCCTTGTCTTCGATGTCCACCCAGATGTGGCCTTTGCCGTCGCTGACGGCTTGCTCGGGCGCGCCGCCCAAGTCGACCGTTCCCACCACGGCGCCTTCTTTGGCGTCGATCACCGTAGCGTTCGGTGCGCGATGGCTGAACACCCAGACGCGAGCGTTGAACGGATCGAAGAGAATTCCGTCCGGTCCGCCGTCCACGTCGATGGTTTTGATGGTCGCCAGCGTCTTGGTATCCCACATCACCACCGGCTTGCTGCTGCCGAAACCGTGATGCGACTTGGGATCCACCGCCACGCCACGCGCGTTGGCGTTGGGGATCTCGCCCACGGGGGCTAGCGTATCCAGGTCGAATACCGTAATGCGGGCGCCGGTGGCTCCCGGCCGCGGAATATACAATCGCCGGCCTTCCTCGTCCGCATAGACATAGTCGAAGCCGCCCGCGCCGCCTACCTTCACCGTCTTTACCAGCTTGTATTCCTGAGCCAGACCGGCGCACGCCAGCGTCGCGAGGCCGGCCGCCGTCAGTAGAAATCGCCGCATAGTACACCCTCCCGGTTGCCTACCGTATCACACGTACACACGGCGTACACGCGCGCTGATGCTGGACAGGATATTGTAAGAAATCGTACCCGCCACGCGCGCAATCTGCTGCGCGTCAAGGCTCACCTCGCCCTCCGCGCCCAACAATGTCACGTCGTCTCCGGGCTTCAGCTGCGGAGCGTGAGACACGTCGATGGTGGTCAGATCCATCGAAATTGTGCCCACGATGGGCGCGATCTGGCCGGCGGCGATAACTTTCCCGCGATTGGAGAGCCGGTGGAAGACGCCGTCCGCGTAGCCCGCGCCCAGTATAGCGATGCGCATGGCGGAGGGTGCGCGGAAAGTGCCGCCATAGCCCACCAGCGTGCCCTCCGGAATTTCCTTGACGGCCAGAATTTTAGCTTTCCAGGTGAGCGCCGGTTGCACGTCCAGGATCTGCCGGGGCCCCGCGCCGCGCGCCGGAGAAACATATCCGTACAGTGCGTGCCCCGCCCGAACCATGTTGTACCAGCCGCCCCGCCGGGCGTAGCCGATGGCATTGGTGCTGGAAGTATGCACGCAGTCGACGGGAATGCCGGCCTCTTCGAGCGCTTGATAGCACGCCTGGAAGCGGGCCATCTGCGCATCGGTCTGCGGCGACGTAAAATCCGCCGCCGAGGCGAAATGCGTCATCAGGCCTTCGATGCGCGCGTGCCGCAGCGCCCGCAGGGCCGCCACGATTTCCGCCGGCTCGGCGCGCGTGCCCAGCCGCCCCATGCCGCTGTCGATCTTCAAATGAAAGGCCAGCGGCCGGCCGGCCCGCTCCGCCATGCGATCGAGCTCCGCGATGTCTTCCAGCGAGTGTGCCGTTGGGGTGAGTTGGTGCTCGACCACAGCCTCGCGTTCCTGAGATAGAAAGCCGGCCATCACCAGTATGCGTGTCGTGATTCCAGCCGAGCGCAGCGCCGCGCCCTCATCCACCGAGCTGACAGCCAGCCACTCGGCGCCCTCGCCGATCAACGCACGGGAAACTTCCAGCGCGCCGTGCCCGTAGGCATCCGCCTTGACCACCGCCATCACCTCGATGCCGGGACCTACGGCGCCGCGCACGTTGCGGTAATTGCGCGCGATTTGATCGAGGGACACCAGAACGTAGGAACGAAACCGCGGCGCCATCATTTCATTATCGATTGGAACAGGCTTTCGTACGCGTCCGCCACCGCGTCCCAGCAGTAGTATTGCGCGACGCGCTTGAGTGCCCGCCGCCGCAGCGCTTCCCGGTCTTCCTCGGGCATCGCGAGCGTCTGTTCTATTCTGGCGGCCAGATTGTCATGGAACGGGATTCCCGCGTCGCCCGCCACTTCGGCATTCTCGGGTGTATCCCGGTAGAGCACCAGCGCGCCGCGTCCCATGGCTTCGATCAACGCGGGATGCGTGCCGCCTACCTCGGTGGCGTGAATGTAAGCGAAGCAGTGCGAATCCAGCTCATGATAATCGTCCCCGTAAATAGCGCCGGGCATGACGATGCGGGGATCGCGCGTGTCGCGGACCTGACGGATGTAATCGCGGGCATAGGGCGCATCTCCAATCAGCGCCAGTTTTATGTCCGTGCGCACCTGCTCGAATGCCTGGCGGACTTCCAGCGCGTGATTCTCCGGCTCCATGCGGCTGACATAGAGAAAATAGCGGCCCGGCTCCAAACCCAGCCCGGCCAGAGCAGCGGTGGATGGCACTTTGCCGGTGGCGGCGCCGTACGGAATGAACGTGGTTTGCTTCCCGTAACGCCTGCCGTAATATTCCTGAATAGCGCGCGCATCTGTGACTACCGCGCTCGGCAGGAAGGTCGCCAGCCACTCCGACGCCAGATACCACGCTTTTGCCGCGCGGTTCCACTTCTTGCGCTGGCGCTCGAGGCCGTCCACGTTGAGCGCCACCGGCATACCGAACAGCCGTGGGACTCCAGTGAAGACGGCGTTGGCGCCATTGCAAAAAAGCGCTACGTCCACGCGATGCGCCAGCAGGTGCAGCGTCGAAAGGAAGGTGTGCGCGATGGTGTCGAAATATTTGTGCCGGATGGTGGGAAGGTGCTGTAGCCTTACGCCGCGATAGTTCGGCGGTGCCGAGCGCTCCCGGCAGTAGACCCGCACCTGGTGCCCGCGCGCCGCCAAACGGGTGGAAAGCTCTTCAGCGAAGGTTTCAAAGCCGCCGTAATTAGCAGGGATGCCGCGCGTACCCAGGATGGCGATGCGCCAGCCGTCCGCCACTACGTCTTGGCCGCTTGCGAGCGCGATACCAGCCGCGGGGCTTTCTTGGGAGCCTTCACACTGACCGGCGCGTACTTGAACCAACTGGCGATGTAGGCGTGATCCACCCGCCTCCGCCGTTGGATTTCGGCGCGCTTGGCCATCACCCGCCGCCAGTTGCGCACCAGAAACCAGAACGCCCGCAGGGAGCTGTGCTCCCACACCAGGCAGCACAACACTACCGTGAGATCCCGCAGCGTGATCGAGAACATGTTACGCCGGTACAGGTCCGGCGAAATGTTCTTGATGCGCATCAGGAACCGGTTCTTCACCGAGTGCATGTTGATTTCGGGCGGCAATGCGCCGCGATTGCCGGGCAGCACCTTGCGCACATGATAACCGCGCGCATAGGGCACGTAGATGCACTTCCAGCCCAGCAATTGCGCCCGCCAGGCCACATCGGCATCTTCGCGGTAAACGAAGAAATCGGAGTCGAAGAATTCGCCTTCGAGCGAGATGTCGTCGATCATCTCGCGGCGATACAGCGCCGCCGCGGCGGTGGCCCCGAAGACGAGCTCGTATTGCAGGTAGTGTCCGTTGTCGATCTCCTGGCTGCCACGATCCAAGTGCCGCAGCATGGGATTGAAGTAGATCCCCGTAGAGTCGACCACTGGCTTGGCGGGGATCTCGAAAGTGGCCGACATGGTCAGCAGCTTGCCGCATACGCTGCCGATGTTCGGATCGAAGTTGCCCGCATCCACCAGCGCCTGAATGAAATTCGGCAGCAGCAGCACGTCGGGATTCAGAGTGAGCACCCAGTCGCCATCGGCCAGCCGGATGGCTTGGTTCTGCGCGGCGGCGAAGCCGACATTCTCCTCGTTATAGACAACCTGGCAACGGTTCTCGAATTGTTCCAGGATGTCGATAGTGCCGTCTGTCGAGGCGTTGTCGATTACGATGACCTCTTTATTCGGGTAACGCTGCTCAAGCACCGATTCAAGGCATCTCTTGATAAAACGGCCGCTGTTAAAAGTTACGATTGTGACGGATACGGAGTCGTTATGGGACATGAACAAGAACCTGAATTAACACCAATTGGTACATCCGTTCACCCCAAACCGCGGGAAAAGACAACACTACCACCTCACTCGGCGGGCCGGAATAACATCTTACCGGCCAACCCAATGACCTTGCCATACGCTCTGATGGGCATCAGGCTCCTCAATGCCGCCACCTCCGCGAACATCCTCGGTAAGGAGCCCAGAAGTACAGCCAGGCAAATCATTCTAGAAGTACTCGAACGATAATGCTTGGACGCAAACCCTAGTAGACTACGATACCAATAAAATCGACGGTTCTCCAGCGAAATCTTTACTAGAGAATGGCTTCCCGTGTGTTTAGCCACAGCCTCCGGGGCGTAGCGTATGCGGTATCCCTTTTCTTTCGCCCGCCTGCAAAAGTCCACGTCCTCGAACCACAACGGAACGAAGCGCTCGTCAAAACCCTTGAGGTCTTCCCACACATCGCGACGTATCATTAAAAAAGCGCCGGCGGGCTGCTCCACATCACTGGCCTTAGAGAAGTCAAAACCCAAGCAACGGTAATGCCAATTGACGGGGTTGCTCGGCCAGAGCCGGTTGACGAGCAAGACTTCGAAGCAAAGAGCTAGAGGAGACGGCAGACTGCGCACCGCAAAGCCAGTCTGCGGCCGGCCATCCGCGTCCACCAGTTTGCCGCCGGCGCCGGCCACTCCGGGAGACCGGCAGCACTCTATGAGCGGGCCGATTCCAGTCTCCAAAATAGCGTCAGGATTCAATAACAGCAGGAACGGCGCGTCGAGCGCGCGTATGCCCTGATTCACGGCGGCCGCGAAGCCGCGGTTCTCGCGATTGGCGATCAGTGGCACGCCGCGCCGTGTCACCTCTTCGCGGGTCTGGTCGGTCGAGGCATTATCCACCACCACAATCTGACAGCCGGCGCGTAGCGCATGATCCAGGCACGCTCCGATTTCCGCCCCGGATTCGTGTGTCACAACCACGATGCCCGCCTCACCCATGTGTCACTTTGCCCCACCGGCGGTGAGCAGAAAATACAGGGTCCAGTAAAGATCGCTTCCGGATTCGCGCTGCACGCGCCGGATTTCACGCTCGCCTTCGCGAAGAACTTCGGCGCCGCGGCCCTGAGAGGCGGGTTCCGCCAGTTCGTGCCACCGCCGCAATCCTTCCGCTTTGCCGCGCAGCCAGGACCAGCCCCGGCCGTGGCGCAGAGCCAGCACCCCCCAAAGTCCCTGCGCCACCGCGATCGGCCATGCCTCGCGCAGGAGCATGCGCCCGGAGTAATACTTGGCGACGAGAAAAACCTGGTTCCGCGCGATGCGCCGCACCGTCTCCGGATGCCAGCGTCCCAAAGTCGCGCTGCCCCGGTGCCAGGCAACCGCGTCCGGCACGTACCGCCCGGCGCACCCGGCCAGCGCGCACCGCAGTCCGAAGTCCACGTCCTCCAAGTACGACTCAAAGCGCTCGTCCAGCAGGCCGGCCCGGTCAAACAATTCAGTGCGAAACATCGCCGCGGTCATGGGGGCGGACCAGATCCGGCGCTCCTCGCGAAACCGCGGCCCGTCGGCGCACCCGTGCCCCACGCGCCACGGCGTTCCGCCGCGGCATACCGCATCATAGGTTCCGTCGATGCGGCCGGGATCGGCGGCCTGCAGAATTCTGCCGGTGGCAAACCACACCTCCGGCGGCATCGCGCCCGAAACCTTCTCCAGCCAATCGGGCGCCAGTTCCACATCGTTGTTCACAATGGCCACCAGCGATGTGCGGCTCTCGCGAATGGCCCGATTCACGGCCCTGGCAAAGCCTCCGTGCGTGCCGATGCGAATTACCCGGGCGCCCAAGCTCCCGGCGAGATCCGCCGATCCGTCCGCGGAGCCGTCGTCCGCCACCAGCACTTCGGCTGGCGCGAGAGTCTGCGCCCGTAAACCGTGCAAGGCGCCCTCCAGCAGGTCGCGCCGGTTCCACACCGGCACGATTACCGTCACATCGCCGCTCAACACTTCCGCCGCGGAAGCCGCTTCTTCATCAGAAACAGCAGGTTGTGAATCCCGTCCCGCCAGGGATTCAGTTTTTTCTCGCCGATGCGCGACGTATACATGATGGAGATCTCCCCGAAGCGCACGCGCGGGTTCTTCAGCGCCTCGATCTTGATTTCCTCGGAGAACGCCATGCCGTCCGACTCGATGTGCATTTCCTTGAGAATGGATCGCCGGAAGACCCACATGCCCGACTGCGAATCGCGCACCCACCGGAAATATAGAACCGACATCGCCAGCGAAAGCATGAGATTGCCGAAATGATGCTTGAGGCTCATGGCTTCGCCGTCGCGCACCGGAAAACGCGAGGCATTCAGAAAATCAACCTCCAGGTGCCGGAAGGCCTCGAGCAGGTAGGAGAGGGCGTCCACAGGGTAGCTGTGGTCGCCATCCAGGGTCACGATCAGGTCGCCGGTGGCGTCGGCGAATCCGCGCTTGTAGCTGCGGCCGTAGCCCCGCACATCTTCGCGGATCACCTGCGCGCCCAGGCTGGCCGCCACTTCGGACGTTCGGTCCGTGGAGGCGTTGTCCACCACGATCACCTGATCGACGAATTCGGGCATGGCGCGCAGCACGCGCTCGATGCCCTGCTCCTCGTTCAGGCAGGGGATGATCACCGTAATGCGGCTGCCTTTATACAAGAACCATCTCCATTGCACTCCATCCTAGCAAGGGTCTGAAAAACTTTTCGGAAAATACCCGATTCGTCCGATAAGAAATGCAGGAGGGAGTATGGCGGGCAACGCACAGAATCAATATCTGGAGAGCAGGGTTCTTTCCGCCGACGGGGTGGAACTGGTGCAGATGTTGTGCCAGGGCGCTCTGGAATCCGTCGAGAACGCGCGCCGGCACCTGAAGCAGGGCGACATTGCGGCGCGCTCACACCAGATCAACAGAGCTATCGCCATACTGTCCGAACTGGCGTCCTCTCTCAATCACGAAGCGGGCGGAGACTTGAGCCGCACCCTGTATGGCCTGTACGATTATATGCAGCGGCGATTGATCGAAGCCAACTTCCAGCAAAGCGATCCCCCGCTTGCCGAGGTATCCAAGTTAATGACCACGCTGCTGGAGGGTTGGATGAACTGCCGGGCGCCGGCAAATGCGCCGATCGCGGACTACCCGGCGGCTGCCGAGCCGAAGTCGCCGCGCGCCTCGTTTACCTATGTGCCGCAGGGATACGCCGATGACGGGTGCGCACGCTCCGAAACAATCCAACCCCACTTCGCTTTCAGCTATTGACTCTTGATCTGAAGCGGCAACTATTTGGCGCGGGTCACGGCGTGATTTCGGCGGGACCGTCGATCAGCTTGTCCAACATACCGCGCAAGGCCGCCACCGAGCGCACCTGGGCCGCCGCCAGATTCTCCTGCCGCACCAACTCCATCTCTTTCATGGTTACTGGAATGGACTTGGGTGCGACGATCCCGATCTTGATGCGGGACTCGCCGATGTGCAGGATCTGGATCTCAATGTCGTCGCCGATGAGGATGGATTCTCCGGCGCGCCGCCGCATTACGAGCATGCAGCCCCGCGCAGCGGCAATGCTTCCCGGTGGGAATACGGTGAATCGGCCTGGATTGCCTGCCGGCCACGCAACGTATGGAGATTCACGACGATAGGAGCCAGCAGGTTAACTGTGGGAGGCGCATTTTCCTCGAGCGATAGAATGGCCAGGCACAGCACTTCGCTGCCGATGGCTGGCTGCGGGCCGCCTCCCAGACCGATAGCATCCAGATCTTCCGGCGACATATTCAGCTGGTAGCCGGGGCAGGCGGCCTGGGCGGGCAATGTCGCGAAGCACAGGCCGGGATTGGAGAGGCTTTGCAAGAAGACCAGTGGTTTGTTGACGGGCTGCTGGAGGGCCAGAAAGCGCGTTTCCTGCTCGAACGCAGGGATACCATCGGGGAATACCAGGATGGCGCTCTCATCGTAGTCGACCGGTCCGAAGTAGCGGGTCTCGCAGCGCTGTGGGGTGGTTGTTTGAATCGTTGTCATACGATCCGGATAGAGCAAGAAGAGTTCCAAACCCGATTAGGCTAAACATTCCCAGGTGCGCCGCGCAGGAGGACGTTCGCCGTAGGGTTGGACGGGGCGGGCCAGGCGCGCCAGCCGGAGCGCCGCGTGGGCCCTGTCGGCCAGCACCCGGCGCCGGGCCTCGCCGGCCACCCGCCGCCATTCGACATCCAGCTCCGGAATGCGCGGATCCTGGCCCGGCAGGCCGGCTCGCATCTCAGCCCACTTCCGGCAGTAGTCCTCGAAGGCCCGCTGCGCTTCCGCGTAACGCTCCTCGGCGACCAGCCTTTGCATCGTGCGCGCGCAGCTATCCAGTTCCGGTGCGGTCATCTCACGCCATTCCCGCCATTTCGGCGTCCTGCTCGGCGGTGAACATCTGCTGGAAATACGTGGATTGCTGCTGCATGGAATAGATCATGGCGTCCGCCGCCGACATCTGGTTCGTGAGGTTCGTCTGCAACTGCGTGACCTGAGCCTCCTGGGTGGTGATCTGCGTATTCGTCTTCGTGATGGACGACTGCGTGGTGGTGACGTCCCCGGTTAGACTGCCGCTGACCGGATCCGAGATGCTGCTCAAGGCGTTGGTTGCGGCCTGCAGGAACCCGCCGCCGGTGGGCGATCCCAGGAAGGCCACCGCCGCCGCCGGTTGTGCGCTGGTGGCGGAATCGAAGACGTTTTGGTCGAACGACAGCTGCCCGGTGGTATCGCTGAAGTTCACGCCCAGAGCGGCCAGCGAGGGAATCTGGCTGCCGCCGCTCGCATAGTTGGCCAGCCCCTGCAGGCTGTTGGTCAGTTCATAGACAATGCTCTGCCCAGCCAACGGTCCACCGCTCTGTCCCATGTTCTTGTTCAGCTCCGTGATGGTGGCGTTGTAGGCCGACACAAAAGATTGCAGCGCATAGCCCATACCCGCGGCATTAGGCGCCACGGTGACGGTGGTGGGCGCGCCCACATCGGTGCCGGTGAGGTTCACGGTGAGGCCCTCCGCCAGGGTCACCGTACGTGAACCGCTGCTGACCGCTTTACCGTTGACGGTGTATTGAACGGGTTGGCCAGCGGGCCCGCTGGCCGCCAGCAGATTCTGTGTGCCGTCGAATAACTGCATGCTCACATCGCCGTACTGCGCGCTCTGCAGCGAGAGCCGGTAGTCCGGGGCCGTGGAACTGCCCACCTCCAGCACCGTGGCCTGCACGCCGGCGTTAGCCCCGTTAATGGCTTGCGCCAACGCGTTCAGGCTGCTGCCTTGGGGCACGATGGAAGGGTGGATTTGCTGCCCCGCCACAGTCAAAGTATAGCTTTTGCCGGTGCTGATGCTCTGCTTGGTGGGATCCGTAACCTTCGTCAGGGCGTCGAGGCTGAGCGCATCGCTGTAAGATCCCAGGTTATCCACCTCCAGCGAGTAACTTCCGGCGTTAGCGTTGCTGCCCACTGTCGCGGTGGCCACGTTATAGTTCGCGACGCTCGCCGAAAGCAGATTGCCGGCTGCCGACGAAAGGCCGGAAATGGCCGACTGCACCGCCGCGAAGTCGCCGCTGAGGGTCTGTAACTCGCTCGACTGGCTGTTTAGCGTGTTGACATTATTCTGGAGTAGCTGAATGGGCAACGATGCGATCTGCAACTCGCGCGAAATGGCGTTGTTCAGATCCTGCGAGTAGTTGCTCATGCCGCTGAAGTACTGCCCCGAATACGAGCTCAACGAGTTGATCGGAGATACGCTGCTGCTCATAAAAAAGTCCTTGGCTAAAATAGCTCAGGCCAGGCCGGAAAGTGTCCGGCCTGGCCCTTGCGGTTAGTGCAGATGCGGTACTTACGCATTCTTCAACAGCGTCAGCACGGCCTGCGGTTCCTGGTTGGCCTGCGCCATGGCGGCGATAGATGCCTGTTGCAACACCTGCGCCTTGGTCAGGTTGGCGGCTTCGGCGGCCACGTTGGCGTCGCGGATGGTCGACTGAGCGGCCGAAAAGCTGGTGATTTGCGATTGCGCCAGATTGATGGCGTAGTTTAGCGTGTTCTCGCCGGCGCCGACGATACCTTGTACGGAGCCGAGACTCTGGACAGCCTGGTTGATGGCGTTGATGGCCGCGTTGGGATCGCCCCCGGTGGTGGCGCCGTTGTAGCCTCCGTCAACGGTAGTGCTCAACGTGCTGCTCGCCATGCTGAATGTGCTGGCGCCCTGGATGCTGATACCAGCGCTGGCGCCGGACCCCGCCGCGTCGAGGACCGCGGTGACGCCCGTGATGCCTTGGGCGGAGAGGGCTTGATTGATGCCATCGACTTGAGTCTGGGTGGCGGCGCCGGTGGCCCCGACGGTGTAATTGGCGGTCGCCGAACCTACTGTGATGGAGAGGATGTCGTCGGCGGTCAAGGTACCGATGGCCTCGTTGTTCAAGCCGGTGTTGGCCAATGTATCGCCCGCGTGGTCGATCAAATCGGCGCCGGCGCTGGTGGTGGTGGCCTTCACTGTAAAAGCATTGCTCGACTGGAACTGAAGCTGGCCGCTCTGGTTCAGGCTGGCGCTGATGCCCAGCACATTGAGCTGCGCATTCAGCTCGTTCACCTGCCCCCCAACCGTATCGCCGGTCTGGCCGTTAAGGGTAATGGTGTTGGATCCGTTCGCAGTGTCCACTATGAAGGTATCGGCCTTGCCTGAGCCGATGGCCGTGGCTACTGCCGTGGCAACGTTTACCGCCGCGGTGGTCAGCACACTGGTGCCCGCCAGGCCCAACCCGCTGGAACTTACCGATTGGTTTGCCAGGTTCACTTTCACGGTGGAGTTCGCGTCGGAACTCTGGCCGCCGCCGATATACACTCCCAGGTCGGTGGAATTTGATTTGTTGTTGTCGCCGAGGCCCACATTGTCCGCCTGCCGGTCTATTTCTTTCAGAAGCGAGCTGTATTCGCCCTGCAGCGTAGAGCGGTTGCCGGTGAAAGTTTGGGAGGCCGACTCGGTGGCCAACGTCTGCAACCGGTCCAGCATCTGCGAGATGTTGCTCAAGCCGCCGTCCACAATCTGCAATTGGCTGACGCCCTGGTTGGCATTCAGCACGCCCTGGTTGAGAGAGGCGATCTGGTTGCGGTAGCCGTTGGCCACCGACAGCCCGGCGGCGTCGTCGGCCGAGGAGTTGATGCGGTAGCCGGAAGTCAACTGTTGAATGGTATTGCTCTGGAACTGGTTGTTGACGCTCAGGTTCTGCTGCGCCAACAGGGAATCGATATTGGTTTGAATGGAAATCACTGGGTAATCCTTATTTTGAGATTCCCGGCTTCATGCCGGGGCGGCGGCTTTCGCTGCCTGCAATCCTCATATCGGCGGGGATCGGAAAGGCTGCGCATCAATTCGTACTTAGGGAAATCTGCGTAGAACGGAAGTTCCATGCGGCCGCCGCTAAAGTCCGGCGCCCTCGCGCCGATAAGGCTTATGAGAGCCCAAAGGTCTCGATACATTGCGAGTCGACGAACAAAGCCCCAACCAGCAGGTTTCCTCCAGCCCCAGCCGCGCCGCGGAATCGCAGCGCATTCAGGTGGATAGCGGCAGATACTCCGGTTCGGCCGCCTCCGCGGGCGCCGACCACGTGGATCTTTCCGGCCTGGCAGGACGTATTTCGCAGACCATGCACACCCTGTCCGCGCAATCCGCGCAGCGTGTCGGCCAATTGCGCCAGGACTTCCAGGCCGGCCGCTATCAACCCGACGCGCAACAGCTCAGCCGGGCCGTCATGAGGTAGCCGCGGCATGCCGGATCACGATTCCCCACGACTTCTGGCGGCTGCGCGGGCCCGCGTGGCCGGCGCGCGCTCTCTATTGGCCCGACCGCGCGCTTGCAACCTGGACGAGTGCGTCACGCTGTTGCGTGAGGCGCAGGGCTATTTGGAGTGGCTGCGGGACAGCCTGCCGCGCGCCGGGTCCGCGCGTCCCGACCTGCGCGGGCAGGCCCTGGCATTGGCGGGCGAGATCCGGCAGGCCGGCGTACTCCTCGAACAGGCCGCCCGTTTTGGGCGCCGCTGGCTGGAGCGCCTGCAGTCCGCCGCAGGATATACCGCCGCGGGAACCTGCGTGCCCCTGCAGCCTCGCGGGCAAATCTCCCTCTTCGGATAGAACACCATGGGTACCCTCAACGCTTCATTAGCCGGAGCCGCCAGCGCCCTGGACGCGCTGCAGTATGCGCTCAGCGTCTCTCAAAACAATATTGACAACGCCTCCACGCCCGGATATGCCAGGCAGACCGCCAGCCTGATAGCCGATCCATTCGATCCGGCTGCGGGCCTGAGCGGGGGCGTGGCGCAGGGTCCCGTGATGGATTCGCGCGACCTGCTGGCCGAGCGTGAGGTTTGGCAGCAGGCCGGGGCCCAGGGCGCAGCCACCGCCCAGAACCAGGCGCTCGCGCTGGTCCAGAATGCTTTGCCCACTTCCAGCGGCAACGGAATTCCAGCCGCCCTGACCAGTTTCTTCAACGCGGTTTCGGCCTGGAGCGCGGCGCCTGGCGATGGCAGCACCGAACAGACCGTGATGGACGCGGCCTCCACGCTGGCTCACAGCTTCAATACCACCGCGGCGGCGGTTTCCACGGTCTCGCAGGCCGTCACCCAGAGCATCGGGGACACCGTCGGCCAGATCAATAGTCTGACCACCCAACTGGCCAATCTGAATGCGGCCGTGGAACGCGGTGGGCAGCACGACGCGGGCTTAAGCGGGCAGGTTTACAGCACCCTGGAAAACTTGTCGGGGCTGGTCAACATTCAGGTGCTGCCGCAGCAGGACGGCACCGTCAATGTGACCCTGTCCGGAGGCGATGCGCTGGTCCTCGGCACCCAGCAGTACGGGCTTAGCACGGGATCGGTGGCCGCCGCCGGCAACCCCCCGATCGACCCGCAAGCGCCGCCGCATACCGCGATCTACGGCGCCGACGGAGCCGATGTCACCACGCAGCTCTCATCCGGCACCCTGTACGGCCAGCTTCAGGTTGGCAATGTGACAATCCCGGCACTGACCGGTGATGCGGGCCAGCCGGGGGCGCTCAATCAACTGGCGACCAGCCTGGCTTCCACCGTCAACGGGATCGTGAGCCAGGGCTTCGTTTCTCCAGGCAACCCGGCCGCCGGCGGGCTGTTCGTCACCGATGGCGCGCACCCCACCAGTGCCGCGGCGACCTTTGCCGTCGACTCCAACATGACGGCCGCCGGCCTGCCGGCCATCGATCAGAATAATGTGCCGAATGGCGTGCCGCTGGCGCTCAACTCCCTGGCGGGGGCGCCGCAGGGCTCGCTCGGCAACGCCAGCTACACGGCTTTCTACGGCAACGCCGCAGCCGAACTAGGCACCCAGCTGAACCTGGCGCAGAGCGGCCAGACGCTGGCCACCCAGAGCCTGGCCCAGGCACAGAGCATGCGGCAGACCGCGGAGGGCGTGGACCTCAACGCGGAGGCTGTCAATGTTATGCAGCTTCAGCAGGGCTACGAAGCTGCCGCCAAGCTGGTGAACACTCTCAACACATTGACTCAAGCGGTCATCAATATGATTCCCTAAGGAACGAGACGCTATGACTCCCGGCATCAACCCCAGCTCGGAAATCTTCCTGAACAACCTGCAGCAGATCACCAACCGGATCAACACGGCCGAACAGCAGCTCTCCTCCGGTTTACGCGTCTCGCAGGCATCCGACGCGCCCGACCAGATCTCCAGTATCCTCCAGGTGCGCGCCCAGATCGCCGGCGTCGAGCAGACCCAGGAAAACCTGTCGAACGTGACGCCCCAGGTAGGCAGCGCCGAGAATGCCATCCAGCAGGCTATCCAGGTGCTGGATACAGCCACGAGCCTGGCCACTCAATCGGCCGGCAGCCTTTCCACCCCCAGCCAGCGGCTGGACGCCGTGCCCCAGGTGCAGGGCATTCTCGAGCAATTGGTAAGTCTGAGCCAGACCACCGTCAGCGGTCGGTACATCTTCAGCGGAAACCTGAGCGGGCAGCCGTCTTACACCATGAACGCCGCCGGTAACGGGGTGCAGCAGATGATCCAGCCCGCCGCTCCTGGACAGATCGAGGACGCCAACGGTGTGCCGTTTTCCATCGGGCTGACCGCACAACAGATCTTCGATGATCAGGCCAACGGCAAGCCAGCCACGGACAACGTATTCGCGGCCGTGACCGGCCTGTTGACGGCGCTGCAGAATAACGACACCAACGGCATCCAAGCGGCCCTAACCAATATCCAGGCCGCCTCGGCGCACCTGAACGATCAGAGCAGTTTTTACGGCGCGGCGCAAAACAACATCACCACCGCCAACAATACGGCCGCCACCACCCTGATCGACCTGCAGCAGCAGCTCAGCAATGAACAGGACGCCGACGCGGCGCAGGCCTCTCTTGCTCTGCAATCCGCCCTGACCAACGAGCAGGCCGCCATGGCGGCGCAGGCCCAATTCAAGCCGCAAAGCCTCTTCAACTATCTGGGTTGATGGGATACCGCGGGCCTATCCCTGCACCCGCTTGGCCCGCCCGGTCCAAAACATCTCGCGCAACTCGCGCTTCACGATCTTTCCGGTGCCAGTCTTGGGCAGCGGAGCGTTGGAGAACTCAAACGTACGCGGGATCTTGAATTTGGCGATCCGGCTGGCCAGAAACTCGCACAATTGCTCCGCCGTGAGCGTCTGGCCAGGCTTCAGCACCACGAAGGCCGCGGGAATCTCGCCCCACTTGGCGTCCGGGGCCGCTACCACCGCGCATTCCAGCACCGCCGGATGCGCGAAAATAGCCTTCTCCACTTCCAGCGAAGAGATGTTCTCTCCGCCGCTGATGATGATGTCTTTCTTGCGGTCCACGATGTGGATGTAGTTCTCCTCGTCCCACATCGCCATGTCGCCGCTGTGAAACCAGCCGTCGGTCATCACCGCGGCGGTCCCCTGCGGATCCTTATAATAGCCGTCCATCACCTCGTCCCCGCGGATGACTACCTCGCCCACCGTCTGCATATCGCGGGGGACGTCCTGCATCTTCAAATCCACCACCCGGATCTCCACCCCCGGTATGGGCCAGCCGGCCATGGCCTGATGGCCTAGACGGTCGGCTTCATCGGCGTATTCCACGGTGCCCTTGCGGCGCGCGGAACTGGCCACCGGACAGGTTTCCGTAAGCCCATAACCGCCCATCGACGAGCAATGAAAAGTCTGCTCCAGCCGGGCGATCAGCTCCGAAGACGCGGCCGCCCCGCCTACGTGAATTTCCTTCAAGCTCGACAGATCGAACTGGCCGATGTCCGGCGCGTTCAACAGCGCATTCGCCATGGTGGGCACCAGCGACATGGCGGTGGCTTTCTCTTCCTGGATCAGCCGGAACACCAGCGTCGGCTCGAAGCGGCGCACCATCACCTGCTTGATTCCCATCATGGTGGAGGCTTGCGGCCGCCCCCATCCGTTGGCATGAAACAACGGAATAGTGTGCAGCTCGACGGCGGTATCGTCATGGTTGAACGTGCCGGCCACCGCCAGGGCGTGCATGTACAGCGTGCGGTGCGAGAGCATCACGCCCTTGGGCGTGCCCGTGCTGCCGCTGGTATAGAACAACTCGGCGATGGCATTCTCATCGAAGGAAAAGACGTCCGGACGCTCGATCCGCCCGTGCGCCAGCAGCTGCTCATAGGTCGCATCGGCCTGCGGCGCGGCGTCGTCGATGGTGATGTAACGCTGAATGCCGGGGCAGCCTTGGCGGATGTGCGCCACCAGCGGCGCGAAATCGTCTTCAAAGATCAGCACGCGCGCTTCGGAGTGGTTCAGGATGGCCACCAGCTCCGGGGGTGTCAGCCGGACATTCAACGGCATCACCACCGCCCGCGCCATCACCACGCCGTAGTAGCCTTCGAGCAGCGCATTGTTGTTGAAGCTCAGGTAGGCCACCCGGTCGCCGGGCCGGACGCCTTCGGCCGCCAGGCCGGCGGCCAACCGTTCGCAGCGTTCGCCGAACTGGGCGTAAGTAAATCGGCGCGCGCCGGAAACCACGCCTGTTTTCCTGCCATACAGATCGACGCCGCGATACAGGCAGCGCACGGGTGTCAAAGGAACAATCATAGAATTACCTCGGGGACGATCAGCCCTTTCTTATCGTACTCCGGCGCACAGTCCTTGAATTCCAAGACGCCTTGCGCTATCTTTAGTTTTCCGTAGGATCAGGTTGAGTTAAACAAATCTTGATATCCTATTTGGGGTAGACCCGTCCTCGGGGCTCTCTCCCTAACTCCAGGAGGTTTTCATGCGAACTGTTTCTTGTATGCCGGAAAAGCCTGCGCGGCCGGCCTTCCGCGCATGGCGCGCGATGCTCCCCCTCATGTCGCTGGCACTGGCGGGCGTTCCCCTGATGGCGCAGAGCGAGAGTGGCGAGGCCAACCTGCATCTGCCGGATCTGGATAGCGCCACTTTTTTAGGCGGTATCGGCGGCCGCAGCCTGTTGATGTTCGGACTTATCTTTTGTGTGCTGGGCATGATATTCGGCCTCATCATCTATAACCGCCTGAAGAACATGGCCGTGCACCGGTCCATGCTGGAAGTTTCCGAGCTCATTTACGAAACCTGCAAGACTTACCTGGCTACCCAGGGTAAGTTCCTGATCCTGCTGGAGTGTTTCATCGGCGTCATTATCGTGTTCTACTTCGGCTTCCTGCAGAACATGCCCGCTTATAAAGTCGGCATCATCCTGCTGTTCAGCGTGATCGGCATCAGCGGCAGCTACGGGGTGGCGGCCTTCGGCATGCGGGTGAACACCTTTGCCAACTCCCGCGCGGCCTTCGCCAGCCTGCGCGGTAAAGCATTCCCCTGTTACGACATTCCCCTGCAGGCGGGCATGAGCATCGGCATGCTGCTGATCTCGGTCGAACTCATCATGATGCTGATCATCCTGCTATTTATCCCGGGCGATCTGGCGGGCCCCTGCTTCATCGGTTTCGCCATAGGTGAATCGCTGGGCGCGGCGGCCTTGCGCGTGGCGGGCGGCATCTTCACCAAGATCGCGGATATCGGCGCGGACCTCATGAAGATTGTCTTCAAGATCAAGGAAGACGACGTGCGCAACCCCGGCGTGATCGCGGATTGCACGGGCGACAACGCGGGCGATTCGGTGGGTCCCTCGGCGGACGGCTTTGAAACCTACGGCGTTACCGGAGTGGCGCTGATCACGTTTATCCTGCTGGCCGTGAAGACGCCTACGCTGCAGGTGCAGTTGCTGGTGTGGATCTTCGTCATGCGCGTCATGATGATCGTCTCCTCGGCGGGCAGTTACTTCATCAACGGCATCATCGCCAAGGCCAAGTACGCGGACCTCGAAAAGATGAACTTCGAGGCGCCGTTGACTTCGCTGGTCTGGCTGACCTCTCTGGTTTCCGTGGGGCTCACGTACCTGGTGAGCTACTTCATGATCCCCGATCTGGGCGGGGATACCAGCATGTGGTGGAAGCTCTCGACCGTAATCACTTGCGGCACGCTGGCGGGCGCCATCATTCCCGAGGGCGTTAAGGTGTTCACTTCCACATCATCCCGGCACGTGCGCGAGATCGTGAACTCCGCGCGCGAAGGCGGCGCTTCCCTCACCATTTTGTCCGGCTTTGTGGCGGGCAATTTCAGCGCGTACTGGCTGGGCTTCTCCATCCTGGGTCTGATGAGCATCGCCTACGGGGTCAGCACGCTGGGTCTGGCCGGGCTGATGGGCGCGCCGGCCGTCTTCGCTTTCGGCCTGGTGGCCTTCGGCTTCCTGGGCATGGGTCCGGTGACCATCGCGGTGGATAGCTACGGTCCGGTCACCGATAACGCGCAATCCGTGTTCGAGCTTTCCACCATCGAGACGCTGCCGGGCATCGAAGCCGAGATCCAGCGCGATTTCGGATTCAAGCCGGACTTCGAGAGGGGCAAGGAGAATCTGGAGGAGAACGACGGCGCCGGCAACACCTTCAAAGCCACTTCCAAGCCCGTGCTGATCGGCACCGCGGTGGTGGGCGCCACCACCATGATCTTCTCCATTATCGTGGCGCTCACCGACCACCTGACGACCAAGCTGGACAAGCTCTCGATCCTCAATCCACCCTTTTTGCTGGGCCTGATTGCGGGAGGTGCGGTCATCTACTGGTTCACGGGCGCATCCACGCAGGCGGTTTCGACCGGCGCGTATCGGGCGGTGGAGTTCATTAAATCGCACATCAAGCTGGAGAGCGCCGAGAAGGCTTCCGTGGCCGACTCCAAGAAGGTGGTGGCCATCTGCACCCAATACGCTCAGAAGGGTATGCTCAACATCTTTATCGCGGTGTTCTTCGCCACCCTCGCCTTTGCGTTCTTCGAGCCGTTCTACTTCATCGGCTACCTGATCTCCATTGCCATATTCGGTCTGTTCCAGGCTATCTTCATGGCCAACGCAGGCGGCGCCTGGGACAATGCCAAGAAGGTCGTGGAAACCGAGCTGAAAATGAAGGGCACCGAGCTGCACGCCGCCACGGTAGTGGGCGATACGGTGGGCGACCCGTTCAAAGACACTAGTTCCGTTGCGCTCAATCCGATCATTAAGTTCACCACGCTGTTCGGGTTGCTGGCGGTGCAGTTGGCCGTATCGCTGAACAACAAACAGGGCAATACCCTCAGCACTGTCCTGGGCGTCGTGTTCTTCCTGGTCTCCGTCATCTTTGTGTACCGCAGTTTCTACGGCATGCGGATCGAATCCAAATGAAGCTGATCCTGGCGCTGCTGGCCGCCGGCTTATCGCTGCAGGCGCAGCCCTGGGACGCGCTGCGCGCCCTGGGGGCCGGTGACCGGATCAAGGTCACCGATAACGCGCACCGGGAATACCAAGGCACATTTCAAGCGTCCTCCGACCGCGCGATCTCGCTGGAAACCCGTAAGGGACCAGTGGAGATTGAACGCGCGCGGGTGCGCCGCGTAGAGTTGCGCTCCAGTTCGCGTCGCTTGCGCAACGTGGTCATCGGGGTCGGCATCGGAGTCGCAGTAGGGGTGGCCGTCGATCAGACGCTGGGCACCTTCCTGCGCAACGAGACCGGCGATGACAAACGCGCCCTGATGTACGTAGCACCGATCGGGCTGTTTGGAGGCATCGGCGCAGCCTTGCCCGCTTACCGCACCATCTACCGCGCGCGCTGATGCAATTCGGGCAACCGCATTTGAAACACTCGCGTCCATAAGCCCGCTACGACAGCAACATTTCCAGATCTTCGCGCTGCAAGTTGCGAATCAGGCTGTTGTCCTCGCTGATAATGGCTGCCGCCAGGTCCCGCTTGCTGCCTTGTAACTGGAGTATCTTTTCCTCCACCGTGTCGCGCGCGATCAGCCGGTAGGCAAATACCTGTCGGGTCTGGCCGATGCGATGCGCGCGGTCCACCGCCTGCGCTTCTACCGCCGGATTCCACCACGGGTCCAGCAGGAAGACGTAATCGGCGGCGGTCAGGTTCAAGCCCAGCCCGCCGGCTTTCAGGCTGATCAGGAACAGACTGCAGGCGGGGTCGCCCTGAAAATGCTCGACGCGCTGCTGGCGGTCGCGGGTGGCGCCGTCGAGGTATTCATAGACCATGCCCGTGCCGTCGAGGCGCTCCTTCACCAGCGACAGGAGGCTGGTGAACTGCGAGAATACCAGCGCCTTGTGGCCTTCCGCGACCACTTCCCGAAGCCGCTCGATCAGCACATCCAGCTTGGCGCTGTCATCATAGCGGCGTTTGGGATCGATCAGCCCCGGATGACAGGCCGCCTGGCGCAGCCGCAGCAGCGCTTCCAGCACCTGGATCTTGGATTTCGCCAGCCCCTGCGCGGCCACCATCCCCAGCAGCGAATTGCGGTAATGCGCGCGCAGCTCGTTGTAGAGCTTGCGCTGGGCGGTCTCCAGCTCGCAGTAGAGGGTCTGCTCGGATTTGGACGGCAACTCACGCGCTACCTGCTCCTTGGTCCGACGGAGGATGAAGGGGCGCAGGGCGTGCGCCAGCAGGTGGCGGGTCTCTTCGCTGGGATTGCGGGCGGCGCCTCCCGCCATCTTGAACACCCCGGCGGCGCCCAGCATGCCGGGATTCAGGAACTCGAAGATGCTCCACAACTCCCCCAGATGGTTTTCGACGGGCGTGCCGCTGAGCGCCAGGCGGTTGCGTCCGCGCAGCAGGCGGGCGGCCTTGGCCGATTCGGTGCCGGCATTCTTGATGGCCTGGGCTTCATCGAGCACGATGTAGTCGAACTCGATGTCCTTAAACTCCGCGGCGTCGCGCCGTAGCGTTCCATAAGTGGTCAGGATCACATCGTAACGGGCGAATTCGTGGATGTTGCGCGTGATGCCGGTGTGATCGAGGACGCGCAGCCGGGGAGTGAAACGCGCGGCTTCCTGCTTCCAGTTGAAGACCAGCGATTTGGGAACCACTACCAGGGACGGCGATGAGGCTTCCGGCAGAGCGCGGCGGGCTTCGAGAAGCGCGAGCACCTGGGCGGTCTTGCCCACGCCCATGTCGTCGGCCAGGCAGCCGCCGAAGCCGAAGCGGCGCAGGAAATCCATCCAGCCGACGCCTTCCTTCTGATAGTCTCGCAACTGTCCTTCGAAGCCTGCCGGCTGCTCGCCGGCCTGGATACCCGCGAAGCTGCGCAGCTCATCGCGCACCTTGGCGAAGGTAGCATCGCAATCGACTTCGGGCTGGGTGGCCAGCAGCGCATCCAGCAGGCCGGCCTGATTACGGCGGAAGCGCAGGTGATCGGGCGCCACGGTCCCCAGGCCGGCGATCGGACCGAACTTCTGCAGCCATTCCTCGGGCAGCAGGCCATAGGTGCCGTCGTCCAGCCGCACCATGTTCTCGCCGCGGCGCAGCGCGGCGAGCAGGGCGGGGAGCTTGGCCTTTGCGCCGCCGTAATCCACTTCGCCGCGCAGCTCGAACCAGTCGATGCCGGAGGAAACTTCCACGCGCATGTCGCCGGGCCGCCTGAAAATCTTGCCCTCGGCCTCCACGTGCCAACCGGCCGCGAGACAGGCCCGCACCGCGGCAGGGAGCTTCTTGGGGGCCAGCTTCAACCTGGGGAACTCCACGCCGGGCACGGGTGGGACTTCCTCTACGCCGAGCTGAAACAGGAACTGCCGGGCGGCGGCTTCCGCCTGTTCGTCGCGCGCCATGAAGCGCCGCGAAACGGGATCGTACAGGCCGGGGTTGCGGGCGGTAGCGGGCACGCGCCGGCCGTCATAATCGAACCAGAGCTCCGCGCGCAATTGTTCCGGCTGCCATTCGTAGCGCTGTTCGGCGTGGAATTTGAGGCAAGGCCGCGGCGCGGGCCGCAGCTCCTCGTAACGCAATTCGTCCGGCACTTCCAGACGCGCGGCCAGCGGATGTTCGAGCAGGGCTGCCAGCATCCGGCCGGCGTCGCCCGCGGGCGCATCGATGCGGCGCACGCGGCGCAGGGAGTTGATCCATGCGATCGGCGCGCCATTCTCCAGCAGGGCGACGCGCTCCCGGGTGATGACCAGCCCCTCGGCGGCCAGGGCGGGGACGGTCACATCCATCTCCTCTTGTCCGCGGCGGAGGTAACCGGCGAGCGACCAATGCCGGCCTTCGGGGCGGCTGAGGCGGAGTAAAAATTGCCAGGGCCCGCCATCGTCCCAAGCCAGCGGCAATAGGTCATGCTCGGCGGAACCGAGCTGGAGCAGGCAGCGCCCGGTGCGCACGATCTCCGGCATCACGGTGGCGGCAAAGGGCTGCCGCAGGCGGAAGCCGGAGATCGATTCATAGGCAAGGGCCCCCATCCACTCCGAGTGTATGGCGGTGCCGGTGAGCAGGCCCAAGAGGTGGCGATCGACCGGGTCGGGCAATGCCGAAAGGGCCGCGCGTGTGATCTGCGGGGACGCCATCTTCTTCCATCCGCCTTTGAGTTTCGGTTCGCGCGTCTTGAGATCCAGCACCAGGGCGCCGCGCACCGCGCTCGAGGGGGCATCCACGATGTAGAGCAATTCGCGCTGCGCGGGCCAGGCAGCGGGCGCCGGGGAGCCGGCCGGGACGATCTCATCGAGGAACTGCCGCCAGACGGGCGGCGCTACCGGGAGCGGCGCGTAATGCGGAGCTTCTTCCCCCGGATCCACCCATTCGGGCAACTCATCAAAGACAATATCGCGCGGGCTGAGCCGGGTGATGGCGGTGAAGTAATTCTGGGCGTCCGAGGCCAAAATGGTGGCCCAGAGATGCTTGCACGCGCCGGCGGTTTCGAAGTAGGGGCAGTCGCAGAAGAGTGTCAGGCGGCGGCCGTCCCAGGTGATGTCCACTTCGTAGACGCGCGAGCCGCGAACCCCTGCGAGCACTTCGGAGGCGTTTCCCCGCTTGATGCGCACGGCGCCCAGCCGGTAGTAGCTGGCGCCGCGCGCGCGCACGTCACTATCAAAGTCGGACGAGAGTACGGAGGCCAGCTTCATCGGACATCTGGAGGGATGTCCTTATTGTACCAGCCCGTCTTTATTTCAGCACCAGCGGCCCGTCTGCGATACGGGCCGCATGCCGCGGCTGCCGGATTCCACGGTGATGGTGAGGGTGGTCTCTTTCTTGTCGCGCACCACGACTACCGGGAAGGAATGTTTGGTGCGCGCGGCGCGCACCAGGCTGGTCACTTCATGCACGCTGGTCACGGCCTCGCCGTCCACTTTGACGATCACGTCGCCCGCGCGTATGCCGGCTTTCTCGGCCACGGATTCCTTGGCCACGGAACGCACCAGCACACCTTCCTTCACGCCGAAGTAGCCGGCGAGTTGCGATCCGACTGCTTCGCACTCGATGCCCAGCATGCCGGTGCGAGCCATGGTCATGGCGCGCGGCCAGTCGGGCATGGGGGGGGCGTCGGGCAGAGGAGGAACCTCGGGCATGGGTGGCATGGGCGGCATCTCGACGGTGAAGTCCTGATTGTTCCAATCGGTGTTGAACGAGTAGCGATCGTTGCGGTGGCCGATGGCAGCGGTCAATGTCTCGCTGGCACCGTTGTGCCAGACCTGCAGGCGCACCTGGCGGTCGACGGGGGTCTCGTGCACCAGGCGCACGAACTGTTCGGTGCCCTCGATGCGCTGGCCGTTATACTCCAGGACCACGTCGCCTTCCTTCAGGCCCGCTTTGGCGGCGGGGCTGTCGGAATCCACGCTCTTCACTTCGACGCCGTGCACCTCTTTCAGGTTGAGCGCCTTGGCGCGCTCGGCGTCGATCTCGGCCACGCCGATGCCGAGATAGCTGCTGCGCGCGTTGCGGATGACGATAGCCCGGTTGGTAGCCGAGCGCGCGCGGGGCGCGGTATCCTGCGCCAACAGGCCGGATGCCGCCGTCACGCCCACAAAAGCGAAGCACAGGGATGGAAAGACGATGCGATTCATAAACCCTCTCAAGGTTGTCGTTTGATAAAGATAGTGCCGCCGGTGCCGGAGATGCGCAGGATGGGGCCGCCGCCGTTGACCGGTCCTTCGGCGACCACCTGTCCACCTTCCACGCGCACGGAGATTCCCGGAAAATCAGATACGATTCTGCGGATATTGCCGGCCAGCTCGTTCTGCGCCCGGATCGTCACACCGAGGTTAGACGGAATGATCACGGTAATGTCACCGCTGCCGGTGGAGAGGAAGGAATCGGCCATGGGCTTGCCGGCCAGCAGGCTGGCGATGATGCTGCCGACGGCCGTGCTGACGCGGACGCTGCCGGAGACGTTGTCGAGCTTCACGCCGCCGCCGGCGCTTTCGCAGCGCACTCCCTCAGCGGAGCCGACTTTGACGGGCCCGGCGGAATTCTTGGCGGTGACCAAGCCATGGGCTTGACCCACGTCGATGGGGCCGCCTCCGGTGCTGGCGATGACCGCCGAACCGGCGGTGTGGATGCGGACGCTGCCGGCCATGGTGACGGCATGCACCAGCCCGCCGATTTCCTGCGCGGAGATATCGCCGCCGCCGGTCTCGAAAGTGGCTTCGCCGCGCACCAGGTTGGCGGTGATCTTGCCGCCCGCCGTCCGGCAATCGGCCGTGCCGCCCACGGTGCCCAGCGTGATGTCGCCCCCCGCGGTGCGCACGATCACGTTGCCGCCGATGCGGTCGCCGGTGACGGCTCCGCCGCCGGTCTCCGCGTGCACGGCGCCATCCAGATCGTAGAAGGCGACGGCTCCCTCGGAAGTGGAGATGGCGGTTTCCGCCGCGTTGCGGGGAGCTTTCACCTGCAAGTCGGCGAGGCCGTTGCCGCGCTGCACGAGCAGGTAAGTGTACGCGCCGCCGAGCTTCGATGTGCGCACGTTGAAGGCCTTCACCAGGCGGCGGGCCTCCGCTTCACTGGTGGCTTTCACGCGGATCTTCAGGGCGTAGGTCAGCTGCTTTTGGGGCACGCCATTCAGGGTGACGGCTCCGCGCGACGAAATTTTCAGGCGGCCGGCCGCGGCCAGCGGCTCCGAGCCGGACCGCATCTCGACCCAGTATTTTCCTTCGCGGGTGAGCGCCGGTTCGCCGGCCAGGGCGATGTTCAGGCAGAGGGAAACCAGACTGGCGGGCCGCAGTATATTCATTGCCTAAAAAGTCCCGACCGAGGCATTCATATCTTTCAGCGCTTTTTCGCAGCGGCGCCGCACGTAGGTGTTGTCTTCTTTTTGCACGACGCTTTGCAGAACCCCGACCATGTTGTCGTCGGTATGCGCGGTCAGCGCGTCCACGGCGGAAATCCGCACGCCGGCATTATCGTCGCGCAGGAGCACCTGCGCCAGAACCTTGCGCACTTCCGGATCGGCGGTGTAAGACTTCAGGCCATCCAGGGCCTTCAGACGCACACCGGGGTTGGGATCTTCGACCACGCGGTTGAGCAGCAGCTCGCGCACGGGTGAAGAATCCGAGTGACTCTTCAGCAGATCCACGGATTCCCAGCGCACGCCGGGATTGTTTTCGTCGTGGGCGGCGGCAAGCATCAGGCGCTGGATGTTGCTGTCGTTCATCTGTCCGGAAACCACCCGGCGGCGGGTTTCATCGAGCACGATCTGCACTTCGCCGGGACGGCCGCTATCGGAAGCCGGCTGGACGGAACGAACGGAGGAGATGACTTCCGGAGTGAGAGACGCGGTGGTGAGGGGGCCGCCAGTGCCGGGGGAGGTGAGGCGGGCGGCCGCAAAGCCCAGGGCCAGCAGAGCGCTGGCGCCCAGAGGCATGCGCCACGGGCCCAGGGACGGCAGCCAGGCGGCGAGCATTCCGGAGAGGGACCCGCCGTGAGCGGCGCTGAAACGCGACGGATGGAAGCGGCCGGCGGGCGCTTCGCCGCGGTAGATGGAACGCATCAGGTCATGCCGGCATTCGGCCAGCAGGGCGGGGGAAGGCTGCATCACGCGCCGGTCGAGCGCGGCGTGGACAGATCTTTGCGCATCCGCCTGGCGGGCGCATGCCGCGCAGGAATCCAAGTGCTGCTCCAGGCGGTCTTCTTCCTCGGGCGGCAATTCGCCGTAAAAGTACAGCGGAATGTTTTTGGTTACGGATTCGCAGGTCATTGAAAATCTCCCAGCTCCACGCGCATCTTCTGGGTGGCGCGGAACAGACAATTCTTGGCGGCTTCCTCGCTGGTGCCCAGGATTTCGCCGATATTTCGCAGCCGCAGGCCCTGGTAATGGCGGAGCTCGAAAACCATACGCTCGCGGGGAGTGAGCCCCTCGAGGGCGCCTTCGATCCGCCGCCCGAGCTGCCGATTCCAGAGACTGCGCTGGGGGTCGGCGTGCGCGGCTTCTTCTTCAAAATCGTTCATGCGGTCGAGGGGACCCTCGGGCGTGTCCACCACCGCCGGCTCTTCCTTGCGGACTTTGCGTTTCCTCAGGTAGTCCAGGCAGATGTTGGTCACGATCCTGTAGAGCCAGGTATGGAAGCTGCAATCGAACCGGAACGAGTCAATACTGCGAAACACGCGTAAGAAAGCCTCCTGAAAGACATCGCGCGCATCTTCCTGGGACCGCAGCAGATTCACCGCCAGCCGGAGCACACTCTGGTCGTAGGCGCGGACCAATTGCTCGAAAGCGTCCTGATCGCCGCGCTGAACTGCCCGGATCAAGCCGGCTTCATCGATCTTCGGGCTCAACCTGGCGCCTACTGCTCCAGGTGCGTCCTGGGCCATAAGTTCCGGCTCTACTGAAGCTTCCAACCATCCCTTCAGATGATTCGACGTGCCTGTAGTATTTTCGTCACGCTGTGCTGCCCATTTTCGGACAGTGTCCGGTTCCGAGAGGATTGGGTTCGTTTCGTTTTTTTGGCATCTTTTGTCTGACGGGGCCGACCTTGCGCTGTTTGGAACCTACTGGTATCAGGGTAGCATGCGGGTGGCTGGGGACTGGTGAGAACGGCCAGGAAGTTTATTAGAATCATGAGGATACGCGGATGCAAGACTTGTGATCTGCGCTGATCAGGGATGGCGGAAGCCAGTCCGTGGGAGCGCGGGTAGCGCGCGTGGAAAGCATACATACACCGGAGCCAGGCGCCATCGGCCTGATCCTGACCGGACTGGCCATGGTCACGGGGCGCCTGCTATCCTGTCAGGCATGTCGAAACAAGCCGAAGCCGAATTGATCCTTAAGCTGTATGAATTGCGCCGCGAAGCCACCATGCGCCAGGCGCGCGGCTGGTACTTTCGCGAATTCAATCCGGAAACTCGGGCCGACGTGGACAAAGCGATGTTTGGCGAGCATAGCGGCCATCTGCGCATGGTGATCAGCTATTGGGATATGGCTGCCGCGCTGGTGAACAACGGAGCGATCAGCAGTGAGTTCTTCGCCGACACCAACAGCGAACACATCGGGGTATTTTCGAAGCTGGAGCCGGCGCTGCTCGAGGAAATGCGGCAAGCGTACGGCGCGCAGTGGTTCGCCAACGTGGAGAAACTGATCGACGCGACACCAGGGGGCCGGGAGCAGGTAGCTGTGGCTCGGGAACGCATGAAGAAATACCGCGCGGCAATGACGGCCGGCAGCTAGGAAGCGGCACCTACCTGCGACAATAGTAGCGATGGCGGAGCCCGAGGCAGCCGATCCCAAGCAGAAGCCGGCGTCCAGTTCCGGCACGCTGGGCGTGCTGCG
>DATGGM010000286.1:0-23504 GCA_035308525.1 Bryobacteraceae bacterium | reverse complement strand
GATGTTGGCGGCGACCAGGTCGGCCGACGCGGAGCGGATGGCATTCACGGATCCCAGGAACAGATTCGGCCCCGCGCTGCCGCGCGCGATCTCCAGCGCCTGCGGGTCGGTATCGCAGGCCCACACCGGAGCGGAGCCCAGCAGCGCGGCGGCCCGCGCCAGGATGCCGGCGCCCGTGCCCACGTCCAGCATGCGCGCGCCCGGCCATAAGAAGCTCTCCAGCGCCTCCAGGCACAACTGCGTGGTTTCATGCCGGCCGGTGCCGAAGGCCATGCCGGGGTTCACGGTCATGCGAAAGCGCCCCTCTGGCGCCGGATCGTCGCGCCACTCGGGAACCACGAAGAACCGCCGGCCCACAAGGGCCGGCTCCCAATCCGCCCGCGACTCCGCCACCCAGTCGCGCTCTTCTTCGCACCGCCAGCTCACGGCGTGAAAGCGATTCATGAGATCCTCGCGATCCGCGTGATCCTCGAAAAAGGCGCGCAACCGGCTGTCGCTCAATTCCACGATGCCGGCGACGCCCGCGGACCACAGATCGGCCACCAACAGATCCTTCCGGCCCGGCGGGCACTCCATCTCGATCGAGAACATCGGCATCCAAGGGCATTGTCGCACTGCCGATGACCGATGTTCGTTAATATATTCTCTATCAGGAAGTTCAGACATGAAATTACAAGGCATATTTCCCCCCATCACCACTCCCTTCGATCACGCCGGCAACATTTACGCCGCGAAGGTCCAGCATAATATCGAGAAGTGGAATCACACGACGCTCACGGGATACGTGGTCACTGGCTCGACTGGCGAGAGCGTGCTGCTCTCGGCCGAAGAGAAAGTCGAGCTGTGGGAGATGGTGGCGCGCTGGGCCGCCCCTGAAAAACTGCTGATTGCGGGCACCGGCGTGGAGAGCGTGCGCGAGACCGTGTGTCTCACCAATCGCGCCGCCGAGCTGGGCTACAAGGCGGCTTTGGTCAAGACGCCGCATTACTACAAGAACCTGCTCACCCGCCCGGAAGCGCAGATGGTGTATTACCGCGCGGTTGCGGACCAGTCACGCATTCCGATCATCATTTACAATTTCCCGCAGGCCACCTCGCTGGATATCCCCGCAGCGGCGGTAGCGGAACTCTCGCACCACCCGAACATCATCGGCATCAAGGAAAGCTCCGGCAACATGGAGAAGGTGATGCAGATGCTGCGCGAGACGCGGCCCGGCTTCCAGGTAACAGTGGGTTCGGCGCCGACCCTATGGCCCGCTTTGCTGATGGGCGCGCACGCCGCCATCCTGGCGTTCGCCAACGCGGCGCCCTACGCCTGCATCGCCATCTGGGAAGCCTACCGCACGCGCGAAGAGGAGGCCGGCCGCGACTGGCAGAACCGCATCGGGCGCGCGGCCGCGCTGGTGACCTCCAAGTATGGGATTCCCGGGCTGAAGCACGCCATGGATCTGAACGGCTACTACGGCGGTCCACCGCGTCTGCCCTTGACGCCCGCCACGCCCGACGCCCGGAAGGAAATCGAGGAAGCCTTCCACGACCTGAAAGGCTGAGGCCGCAGATAGCTATTCCGACTTCTTCGGAATCTTGATATCCAGCCGCTTGATCTTCTGATTCAGCGTGGACAGCGGCACGTGCAGGCTGGCGGCGGCCTCGGTCTGGCTGCCGTTGTGCTGCTCCAGCCGCTCCATGATGACGCGGCGCTCGAAGTCGGCCACAATCTCGAACAACGAAGCGTCCACCGGCAATGCGCCGCCCTCTCCCTGGCGCAGCCGGATGCCGCTCGACTGGAGCAACTGATCGGGCAGCACCTCCAGCGGCACCGTCGCATCGGTGGCCAGCACCACGGCGCGCTCCACGGCGCTCTCCAGTTCCCGCACGTTGCCGGGCCAGTTGTGTTCCATCAGAATTTGTACGACTTCCGGCTGGAACGACAGCACCGAATTGCCTTGCGGGTCCAGGAACTTATCATTCTCGCGGCAATACTTCGTGAAGAAATGCTTCACCAGCGCGGGGATGTCTTCCTTGCGCTCGCGCAAAGGCGGCAGCACGATATTTATCACGTTCAGCCGGTAGTACAAATCCTCGCGGAAGGTGCCTTCCTCCACTCGCTTCTTCAGATCGTCGTTGGTGGCGGACAGGATGCGCACGTCCACGCGCACCGGCTCGGTGGCGCCCAACGGGATGAATTCCTTTTCCTGGATTACGCGCAGCAGCTTGGCCTGCATGTCCTGCGAGATCGTACCGATCTCGTCAAAGAAGATGGTGCCGTGGTCGGCCACTTCGAAGTAACCTTTCTTGGTCTGCACAGCGCTGGTGAACGCGCCTTTCACGTGGCCGAATAGGGTCGATTCGAGCAGGTCGCCGGGCAGCGATCCGCTGTTGACCGGCACAAACAGCCGGTCGGCGCGCGGCGAATTGGCGTGGATGGCCTTGGCGATCAGTTCCTTGCCGGTGCCGGTTTCGCCGGTAATGAGAATGGTGGAGCGGCTGCCTGCGACCTGCCCTACCAGGTCGAGCAGGCGCAGCATGCGCTCGCTCTTGCCAATGATGTTGGGGAAGCTGTAGCGCTGCTTCAGCGCGCGCTTGAGGTGGGTGTTCTCGTATTCCAGGCGCCGCTTCGAGATCATGCGGTCTATCTCGATGAGCAGCTTCTCGTTGTCCCAGGGCTTGGAGAAGTAATCGTTGGCGCCCAGCTTCAGCGCGTCCACGGCAGCCTCCACGGAGCCGTAGGCCGTGATCATGAAGATAGGCGTTTCGCGGTCGCGCTCGCGGATATCGCGCAGCACCTCCATGCCGGAGCGATCCGGCATCATCAGATCCAGGAGAACCAGGTCGTAAGCGCGGGATTCAGTTTTGCGCAGACCTTCGGTTCCATTCTGGGCAAGCTCCACAGCGTAGCCTTCCATCGTGAGGAGGGTATCCAGTCCTTCGCGGATGTCCAACTCATCGTCCACTACCAGGACGCGGCCTTTATCCGTGGCAGTAGCCGGTTCGTGTGCGATCATTTCAAGCGGCATTTACGGGTTGTTTGGCGGCGAGGCCGGCGGCTTGTCCTAGGGCGGTTCTGGACCAGGGCAATCTGATCTGGAAACGCGTGCCACCCTGGCGGCTGGAGACCTCGATGGAGCCTTTGTGTTCCTGAATGATTCCGTACGTCACCGCCAGGCCCATGCCGGTTCCTTTGCGGATCCCCTTGGTGGTGAAGAAGGGATCGTAGATGCGCTGGATGTGCTCCGGCGAGATGCCGTGCCCGGTATCGGCAACGTCCACGCGCGCACCGGAATCCTCGGCCCAGGTGCGTACGGTGAGCACGCCGCCGCCATCCATGGCGTCGCGCGCGTTGAGGAACAGATTCAGGAACACCTGTTGGAGCTTGCCGGCGTTGGCGTGCACCGGCGGCATGCCGTCGGCCAGATCCATCTTCACTTGTACGCCTACCTTCTCGACCTGATGTTCCAGCAGGGACATGGTTTCGCGGATCACCTTGTTCAGATCCACGTCGCCGAACGAGGTGGTGGAAGTGCGCGAGAAATTGAGCAGTGAATTCACGATCTCGCTGGCGCGGAAGGTCTGCTTGGCGATCTTCTCCAGCAGGATGGATTTCTGATCGTCGTTGGCAACCTGCTTGGCCAACATCTGCGCGTAGGTCGAGATCACCGCCAGCGGCGTGTTCACCTCATGCGCCACACCCGCCGCCAGCAAGCCGATGCTGCTCAGCTTGTCGGCCTGCATCAAGCGCTGCTCGAGGTCGGCGCGGTCGGTCACATCATCGAAGATGATCAGGCGGCCAATCTGCTCGAAATCCTTGGCGATGAGCGGGGCGATGGCCACGTTGACCGTGGAGCGAGCGCCATTTTGCGAACCGTTGCCGTTGATGGGCACCGCGGCCGGCAACGCTGACAAGGCGGTGGGGTGCATCAGGAACTTATAGATATGGTGAACGCCGGTCTGGCCGCGGACGCGTTCGAACTGGTCGGCCAGATCGGCGGGGAACAGTTCCGCCAGCTTGCGGCCTACCGCGGACTGCCGCTCGATACCAGTGAGCTTTTCGATCTGCGTGTTCCAGCTCTCCACGCGGTCTTCCAGGTCGACTGCCAGGATGCCGACGTTGATGGATTCCACGATGTTCTCGCTGAATTCCTTCAACCGCTCGTATTCCTCGACTTTGCGCTGCAATGACCGGTACAGAGTGGCGTTCTCGATGGCGATCCCCACGTACCCGCAGATTGTGGCCAGCATTTCCACATCCACCGTGGAGAGGAAATCGCCGTCCTCCGTGCGGCTGACGCCCAGGTATGCCACGGTGCGTCCGCGGACGGTGCACGGCAGATAGTAGGTCAGGTCGAGATCGGCGATGGCGGCGCGCACGCTGGGCGGCCAACTGCGCGAAACGGCGTCGAGCTGGTGCCGCGTGCGCTCGAAGAAAATGTAGGGCTGCGGCAGGTCCCAGTTCAGAAAGCTCAAATCCAGTTGATCGGTGCTCAGCTCCGGCGGCCGCCGGCGGGAGCCCATGGACATCTTCAGGCGGAACACGGTGTCGGATTCGGCGGGCTGAATGCCTGCGGCGCCCTCGGCCAGAAACACCGCCATGTGACGGATCGAGAGCGTTTGCAGCAGCCGCTCACAGACCGACGACAGCATGGCGTCCAGATCGGTTTCCGAATTCAACTCGCGGGCGAACTCCACCAGGGTGCGACGGTAATCGTACCGGTCGCGATAAAAATGCTTATCCAGGCGCTCCTGAATCCAGTTGCGGATGGGTTGGAACAGGAAGGCAGCCACCAGCATCACGGCGATCAGACCGGTGTTGCCCACATCCTTGAAATTCTTCTGCACCAGGCTGCCCAGCGAGAACACGATTCCATAGAACGCCGCCAGCACGCACAGGGTGGCCAGTGTGTAGGCATATCCGCGGCGGAAGATGATATCGACGTCCATCAGCCGGTACCGCGCAATGGCATAGGCCAGAGTAAGCGGGATCAGCCCCAGGGACAGCACCGAGAGCCGCATGTACTGATTGGGCAGCATTCCCAGCGCATACGGCGCTACGTAGAAGAAGGCGAACGGCAGAATTCCGCAGAAGGTCCCGTTGCGCAGCCATTTCAGTTGCTGGCGCACGATGGGATCTTCAGTCTTGCGCGAGTCCAGGCTCAAGGCCAGCCCACCTAACAGGTAGGGAATAATCATGAGGGGCTGCCAGAGACGGTCGAGCATCCAGCGCAGCTCCAGCAGCGAGATTCCGACACGCAAGCTGCCCGAGGTGATGGCAAGCCACAGCGTGAACAAAAGCGCGGGAGGCACATAGACCAGCGCCACGCGTGCCTTGGAGCGAAACCAGTGGGGTTCGGGAAAAGTCAGGCAGAAGTGCAGGAAGACGGTGGGGGCTAGCAGTCCAGCCGCGACATTACTGAAGTAGACGACCTTGTCGAAACCGTTCAGCTTGCCCGTATAGTGGAAGCAGAACAGGATGAAGGACGACAGGCATAGAATGTAGAAATGGCGGGCCTTATGGGCGCTGCCCCGCCCAAAATAAACGAACAGTCCGATCAGGAGATACGCCGCGCCTACTACATATTGATAGGAGACGGCGGGGTCCAGTGGCTCCTCGCGGATGTATACCGCCGCCTTGAATTCGACTCCGTTGCGGCTGGCGGTATATTCCGCCTTGTTCCAGGCGCCCACGGCCGCCAGGATCTGGGGTACGTCGATGGCCTTGGTGGTGGCGGCGCCGTTGATCTTCAGCAGCGTGTCTCCGTTCTTGAGACCTGCCTTGGCAGCCGGACCATCGGCTTCCACATGCAGGGCCTCGACGCCGCGGCCCCGATCGACCCACACCGCCCCGTCATCGGCCAGGCGGAACTTCTGCTGTTGCTGGAAATTAAGGACGGCGGAAGCTCCCGCGGCAATCGTCAGGATGGTCAGGATCGCGGTTGAGAGCTGAAATTTGAGTTCCTGAAACATTCACACCGCCGCAGGCCTCCGGCACACTACGGCCCGAGTAGCCCGTATAGCACGTTTCGTGCCCCAATCTTTATCCTAATACTAGTAAATTTTTCTTGTACTTACAAGCAAATGCCGAGAACGGAATTCAGAAATTGGGATTGGTCTATGCGGAATGGTAGGACCGTCGTCCCCCAGTTTTCAGTGAGAGGCGGCTAGATCTTCGCCTTTTTGAAACGCGCCCGCATCCACTCGACAAACGCCGGCGGAGCGCTCATGGTCGATAGCCGGCTCTGGCGCACCAGAGCCCAGTCCGAGAACAACCGGCTCTCCTTGATTTCGCGCAGCGTGGCGGGAGGCTCCAGCCGCGACAGGAACTCCAGATCCACCACGGTCAGTTTGGCGTCCTTCGGGTCCGGGAGCGGCTCGGAAGTCACTTTGGCCAGGCCCACGACGGAAGAGTCACCCCCGCTGTGATAAATGAACACCCGATCGCCGGGAGCCATCTGGCGGATGGCGCGCAATGCCTGCGGGTTGCGTACGCCATCCCAGACCGTCTTGCGGTCGCGGGCCAGGTCGTCGATTGAATAAGTCTCCGGGTCGGTTTTCGCCAGAAAGTAGTTCATGGAGTTTTCCGCATCGTACCATTACCGGACCGGAAAGTTGTCGGCGCTCCATGAGATTGCTGTAAACTGTATAGTACGCATGCGTATTGGTATTGGTGTGCCTGCCTTTCTGGCACTGTTCTCTTGTAGTTTGTTCGCACAGCGGCCCGCAACGCCCGACCAGCCGCCGGCGCCAGTTCCAGCCGCGTCTGAAAAGGTCGAACCCCCTCATGTGGCCGCCACCGGAGCGCCGGTCGACCCCAAGGCCTACATCATCGGCGCGGAGGACGTTATATCCGTTTTGGTCTGGCGGGAGAAAGAAAACTCCGGCAATTTCGTGGTGCGCCCGGACGGCAAGATTTCGGTCCCGCTGATCGGTGAGATTCAGGCCGCTGGCCTGACACCAGAGAAGCTGAGTGAGAGCATCGCCCAGGGCCTGCAAAGGGTCATGGTGCATCCCGAAGTCACGGTGGGCGTGGAGCGGGTCAACAGTAAGAAGTATTTCATCCAGGGCGAGGTAAACCGGCCGGGCTCTTATCCGCTGGTCATCGACACCACAGTGCTTGAGGCGCTGGTCAATGCCGGCGGATTTCGCGAATTCGCCAACACCAAGAAGATCGTGATTCTGCGCGGCAGCGAGCGGCTGAGGTTCAACTACCACGAGGTTAGCAAGGGCCGGAAAATGGAGCAGAATATCATGGTGAAACCCGGCGACCAGATTATCGTGCCATGAGGAAGGCTGTGTAGGGTTTCGGCGCGCCCGCCGATTTCAAGGAGAGAGAGTTTTTCGCACTATGGTTCCCCAGCAAGGATATGTCAGCGTTTCGCGGCGTCCGCCGGATATCGAGGACTATATCGATATCCTGCGGCGCTATCGTTCGTGGATCGTCGGGCCCACCTTTGCGGGCCTGGTGGTGGCCGTGGTGGTGGCGTTCCTATGGCCGGACACCTTCGTTTCCAAGGCGACCATGCGCATCACCCCGCAGCAGATTTCCGAGCGGCTGGTGCCGAGCAACATCAGTACCCAGATGGCGGAACGGCTGCTGTCCATGCAGCAACAGATCGAGAGCCGCACCTCGCTCCAGGAATTGATCCAGCGGCCTTCGTTGAACCTGTATCCCAAAGAACGCCAGCGCAAACCCATGGAGGATGTCATTGAGGAGATGCGCAAGGCGATCACCATCACCCTGCTCGATTCCGGATCGGTGGGCCCGCAGCAGCGCTATGCATCGGCCTTTCAGATCGAATTTAAATATGCGGACCGGTATAAGGCGCAGGCCGTAGTGCGCGAGTTGGTGTCCAAATTCACCGAAGAAACCAATAATCAGCTTCGCCAGCAGGCCAACACCACCACCCAGTTCCTGAACGATCAGCTCAAGACCGCCAAGGAGAATCTGGACCGGCTCGACGCGGAAATCACCAAGTTCAAGCTGGAGAACGCGGGCCGCCTGCCTGACCAGTTGCAAGCCAACCTGCAGGCCGTAAACACGCTGGAAATGCAGTTGCAATCCGTGAACGACACCCTCAACCGCGGCGCCCAGGACAAGATGATGCTGGAGACGCAGCTCCAGAACCTGCAGCACGAGTCCACTTTCATCGGCTCCAACCTGGAGCAGACTGCCAGCCGGGAGCAGGTCAAGAACGGGCGGCTCATCCAGTTGAACAACAACATCCTCGATTTCGAGCTCCAACTCTCGGGTTACCGGCAGCAATATAAAGAGGATCATCCCGACATCCGCGCCCTGGAAGCCAAGCTGGCCGTGCTCAAAAAGCAGCGCGACGATCTCGAAAAAGAGGAGAGCTCCGCCGCGGCCAAGGCCGGTACCGCCAAGAAAGTTACCAACCCGCAGGTAGCCGAGTCGCTGGAGAGCCTGAACGCGCGGATGGCCAGCGTGCAATCCCAGATTCAAGCACGCGTGATGTCGATGGAGGAAGCCAGTAAGCGGGCCAAGGAGCTGCAAGGAGCTATCGCCGCCTACCGGTCGCGGATCGAGGCTGTTCCCATCAACGAAACCAAATACGCCGCCCTGCTGCGCGACTACAACCTGACAAAGTCGAATTATGAGGACATGTCCAAGCGGAAGGATATGTCGGAAACGTCCAGCAACCTCGAGGAGCGCAAAGCCGGCGAGAACCTGGAAACGCTGGACCCGGCCTCTCTGCCCGAGCAGGCCGCCGAGCCGAACCGCCTGTTGATCGCCGGAGCAGGCACTTGTATAGGACTGTTTTTTGGCGTGTTCATGGCCGGCGTGAAAGAGATGAAGGATACATCCCTGAAGAATCTGAAAGACGTGCGCGCGTACACCAATTTGCCGGTGCTCAGCAGTATTCCGCTGCTGGAGAATGCCCTTCTGGTGCGCCGCAAACGACGTCTGTTCTGGTTGGGCTGGTCGACCGCCATCATTATCGGCACCATTGCCATGAGCAGTTCGATGTACTACTACTATTTTGGAAAGAGTTAGCGCATGAACATTGAAGTCCGAGGCCCGCAGGGGGCGCATCTCCGGAGAACTGAATGAGCCGAGTTCACGACGCCTTGCGCCGCGCCGAGCAAGCCGGCGCCTCGAATCTGGAGAACGTCGCCGCTCCGGCAGAGCCGCCGCCACCGCCTATCGATTATCGCGGCGCTCCGCGGACTCCGGAAAACGGGATCGCGCACGCACCCTCCGCCGAGATTGCGCCCGAAGCCAATCGGGGCATCCTGCAAAACGTGGCGGAAGTAGCCTTTCAGCCCGCCCCCGAGTCGCATCTGCTCGATTTGCAGCGCTCCCACGAAACGCCCGCCGAGGAATTCCGCACACTGCGCACTCGCCTGAATCACCTGCAGACCCTGCAGCCGCTGCATACCATCGTGGTCAGCAGCCCCTCACCCGCCGAGGGCAAGACATTTACGGCCGTGAACCTGGCGCTGGCCGAATCGCACTTATCGGAAAACCTGGTGCTATTGGGGGATTTCGATCTGCGCCGTCCGCTGATCCACAATCTGTTTCAGGTCGAGCGCACTCCGGGACTTACGGACTATCTGATGGGTGAAGCGCAACTCTCCACCGTGCTGCGCAAGGTCTCCGGCATGAATCTGTACGTGCTGCCGGCCGGATCGCCCGTGCGCAACCCGCTGGAGCTGCTCAACACGCGGCAGGCCAAGACCTTGTTTGAAGAGCTCCCCAAGATTTTCGACTGGGCCATTTTCGATACGCCTCCGCTGTTGTTTTCGGCCGATGCCAACCTTCTGTCGACGCTGGCCGACGGCACCATCCTGGTGGTCAAGATCGGCTCCACGACCTTCGACAACGTGACCCGCGCCATGCAGTCGCTGTGCGAGAACAACGTGCTGGGGATCGTGGCCAACGGCGCGCGCGCCTCGGAGCTGTACAGCAAGTACACTTACTACTATTCGAAGGCCGAATAGCCTCAGCCTTCCAGAGCCGCGCGGAAGCCGTCTACGCTCGCCCATTGCCGCTCCCGGCCCATGCTATTCTGGGCCAATAGTCTCGGAGCGGGCGTTGCTCATGAGTGAAACAAGCTTTACAACTCCTCACGGGATCGTGGTCACGCACACGGTTTCCAAAGCTCCGTACAGCCGGGGCCTGCGGCATCTGTTGCGCGATCTCGACCAGTATCGCGGCATCTATCTCTCTTCCGGATATGAGTATCCGGGGCGATATTCACGCTGGGACATCGCCTCCACGCACCCACCGATCGAAATCGTATCGTATGACCGGCGCGTGGAATTCCGCCCGCTGAGTATTCGCGGCGAAGTCCTGAATCAGATCCTCGAGCCGGTGTTGGCGCAGCACCCGCACTGGGAATCGTTTGCCTGCGTGAACGGCGCCCTGGCCGGCCGCCTGAAGCCATTGCCCGCGCTGTTTCCCGAGGAAGAACGCAGCAAGCAGCCCTCCGCCTTTTCCATCCTGCGCACCTTGATTGAAGAATTCCGCGGCGAAGAGAACTGCCGGCTGTCGCTGGCCGGCGCGTTCGGTTACGACCTGCTTTTCCAGTTCGAACCCATCGAGAAGAAGCTGCCGCGCAACGGCCACAAGGATTTGCACCTGTTTCTTTGCGACGAGATCTACCTGATGGACCGCAAGAAGGAACAGATCGATCACTACCGCTACGATTTCGACCGCGAGGGGGTCTCGACGCTAGGCCTGGAGCGCACCGCCGAACCCGTGCCCTCACCGCCGCGGCGAGAGCCCGGACCTATCGTTTCCGACCACACTCCCGAAGAGTACATGGCCGGCGTGGAAAAAGTGCGCGAAGGCATGCGCCAGGGCGATTACTACGAGGTGGTGTTGCGGCAGACCTTCAGCACGCCGTACTCCGGCACGGCCTCGGAATTGTTCGAGCGCGTACAACGCGCCAGCCCCAGCCCTTATGAGTTCTTGTTGCAGTTGGGAGACGAGCAACTGGTGGGCGCTTCGCCGGAAATGTTCGTGCGCGTGGAAGGGCAGCGCGTCGAGACATGCCCCATCGCCGGCACGGCGCAGCGCACCGGCGATCCCATGCGCGACGCCGACAACATCCGCGAGCTGCTGAAATCCACCAAGGAAGAATCGGAGCTGACCATGTGTACCGACGTGGACCGCAACGACAAGTCGCGCGTCTGCGATCCGGGGTCGGTGAAGGTCATCGGGCGGCGCCTGATCGAGTCGTACGCGGGCGTCTTTCATACGGTGGATCACGTGGAAGGCTTCCTGAAGGAAGGCTTCGATTCGCTGGATGCCTTCCTCAGCCACATGTGGGCCGTGACGTTGATCGGCGCGCCCAAGAAAGCCGCCGCGCAGGCCATCGAGCGCCTGGAGAAAGACGCGCGCGGCTGGTACGGCGGCGCGGTGGGCATGATTACGCTGAATGGCGACATGAACACCGGGATCCTGATTCGCACCACCTACCTGCGCGACGGCGTGGCCCGTTATCCGGCCGGCGCCACGCTGCTGTACGATTCCATCCCGGAGATGGAAAACCGCGAATGCCATCTGAAGGCCACCGGCTTCTTCCGCACCTTGGGAGGGGATCAGGCCGCCGCTCCGATTACGGTTGAGGAGCCCGTGGGAGCGGGCACCCGCCTGATGCTGGTGGATAACGACGATTGCTTCATCCACACGCTGGCGAACTACGCGCGGCAGACCGGCGCGGAAGTGGTCACATATCGCGCCGGGTTCCCGTTGGAGTTGATCGCCAAAATTGCGCCGCACATGATTCTGATCTCACCAGGGCCGGGCCGCCCGGCCGAATTCGGCGTACCCGATCTGGTGAAGCGGGCGGTGCGGCTGGGCGTTCCGGTGTTCGGCGTGTGCCTCGGTTTGCAGGGTGTGGTGGAGGCCTTCGGCGGCACGCTTGGGGTGCTCGGCTATCCCATGCACGGCAAGCCATCCTGGGTGAAGAACTGCGGCGCGGGAGTTTTCGAAGGGTTGCCCGAGCGGTTTCAGGTGGGCCGCTATCACTCCTTGTTCGCGGTGCGGGAAGAGTTTCCGGAGTGCCTGGAAGTGACCGCCGAATCGGACGACGGCGTCATCATGGGACTGCGCCATCGCGAACTGCCGGTGGAAGCCGTGCAGTTCCACCCGGAGTCGATCCTGACTTCGGAAAAAGACTACGGCCTGCAACTTATGAGAAACGTGGTACGCCGCGTGGCCCACTTGCCCAACCATTTTGTAAGCAATGCGAACATCCACCCTGCTGGCTCGTAACCTGGCATGGTATTGGCGGACGAACCTGGCGGTGGTGCTCGGCGTGGCCACGGCGGCCGGGGTGCTGGGCGGCGCGCTGCTGGTGGGCGATTCGGTGCGCGCCAGCCTGCGCGACCTGGCGCTGGCGCGGCTCGGCAACACGCAATACGTGGTCGCCCGCAATGGGTTCTTCCGCGAGGCGCTGGCTACCTCCTTCGGCGATGCCTGCCCCCTCATCGCCATGAATGGCCTGGTCGCGCATCCATCCAGCGGCCGCCGCGCGCGCGCCGTCGAGATCTATGGCGTCGATCAGCGCTTTGGAGCCGCGCCCGGACCGCAGGAAGTTCTGCTCAGTTCCGCTCTGGCGGGCGAACTCGGCGCCAAGCCCGGCGATGCGATACTGATCCGCGTCCAGAAGCCCTCGGCGATTCCGTTGGAATCGTTGCATGGCCGCAAGGACGATGTGGGGAAAACCATTCGCTTCACGCTGGGCGCTGCCAGGCCGCGCGAATTCTCCCTTAGCCCGCAACAGGGCGATGTACGCGCCGCCTACGTGCCGCTGGCCCGTCTGCAGCGGGAACTAGGCGAGCAGGGCAAGGCGAATACGATCCTGGTGGCGGGCCCGCTTCCTGGCAGCGGCGGCCCGGTGCCCGGCATTACGCTCGACGATTTGGGCGTGAAGATCCGCATCCTACCGAAAAGCCTCTCGCTCGAAACCGACAGCGCTATCGTCCCCGACGCCCTCGCGGAGCGCGCCATCGCCGCCGCCCAATCGCTCGACCTACATGCGGAGCCTGTGCTCACGTACCTGGCGAACAGCATCCGCGCTAACGGCCGCGACCTGCCTTATTCCGTGGTCACCGCGCTGCCCGCTCCACCCGCGCCCGCGGACGCGGACGGCATCACCCTCAACCAATGGGCCGCTCACGACCTGAACGCCAAGCCCGGCGACGCCGTGACTCTGGAATACTACGTCTGGAAGTCCGACGGACGCCTGCGCACTGAGAGCGCCCAGTTCCGGGTGGCGCAAATCGTTCCCATCGCGGGCGCCGCGGCCGATCGCGACTACGCGCCGGAATATCCGGGCATCACCGAATCCAACAGCCTGCACGATTGGGACCCGCCATTTCCGCTCGATCTGCACCGCGTGCGCCCCGCCGACGAACAATACTGGAAGCAGTACCGCACCACTCCGAAAGCTTTCATCGCGCTCGCTCGCGGCCAGCAGATTTGGGGCACGCGCTTCGGGAAACTGACGTCCATCCGCATCTCGCCGCCGTCCACAACCTACGCCGGCGCACTCCGCGAAACGCTGGACCCCGCCCAAATGGGCCTGCAGGTGATCCCGGTTCGCGAGCGCGCTCTCGAGGCCTCCCACGGCGCCACCGATTTCGGCGAGTACTTCGTCTACTTCAGCTTCTTCCTGATGGTTTCCGCTCTGCTGCTCACGGGACTGTTTTTCAAGCTGGGGGTCGAGCAGCGCATGCGTGAAATCGGCGTGCTGCGGGCGCTGGGTTTCTCCATTGGCAAGCTGCGCGGCGTCTTCCTGCAGGAAGGGGCGGTGCTGGCGGTTGCCGGCGCTCTCGTGGGCGTAGCGGGCGCGCTGGCCTACGGCGAGCTCATGATGCTCGGGCTGCGCACCTGGTGGATCGGCGCGGTCGGCACGCGCCTGATCTCCCTGCATCCGTCGATCGCATCCTTGGCCGCCGGAGCGTTGGCCGGAATCGCCACAGGTCTCGCCACCATAGCCTGGACTCTCCGTAAGCTCCAGCCCGTGACGCCGCGCGGCCTGCTGGCGGGAGAACAAAAACCAGGCTCCCCCAAACGCGCGCGCTCTATCGCTATCGCCGCCGGCGCCATGGCGTTGATGCTGATGATCGCCGCATTCCTGCGCGTCCTCGACCAGACCGCCGGCTTTTTCGGGGCCGGCACGCTGCTGCTGATCGCCGCCCTCAGCGCCCAATCCACCTTCTTCAATGTGCGTTCATCAGCACTGATCGGCGGCCTAAAAACCTTAGCCCTGCGCAACACCGCTTACCGTCCCGGCCGCAGCCTGCTGTCGATCGCGCAAATCGCCTGTGCTACGTTTCTGATCGTTTCCGTGGATGCCTTCCAGCGCGCCGGCACGCCCCAAGGCGGGGGCGGTTACCCCCTGATGGCCGAATCGGACCTGCCGCTGATCCACGATCCCAACACACCCGCCGGCCGCGCCGCCCTGAATATCCCTCCGCTCGAGGGAGTCCGCATCGTCCCGTTCCGCCTGCGGCCCGGCGACGATGCCAGCTGTCTGAATCTTTACCGGCCGCGTAATCCGCGCATCCTGGCGCCGCCCCCAGCCTACGTTGCGGCGAATCACTGGGAGGCGCTCGATACGCAAATGCCCGGCGGCGCGATTCCCGTCATGGCCGACGCCAACTCCATGACCTACGTTCTGCATCTGAAACTTGGCGAAGATTTCAAACTCGGCCAAAGCCGCTTTCGCATCGTGGCTACGCTCGAAGACAGCATCTTCCAGAGCGAGCTGCTCATCTCCGAGAAGAATTTCCTGCGCCTGTTTCCAGATGTGGAAGGCTACCGCTTCTTCCTGCTCGATGTTCCCCCCAAGAAGGAGGCCGAGATCACCGGGACATTGGAAGAAGCTCTGTCTGATTACGGATTCGACATCCAATCGACCGAGGCCCGCATGGCCAGTTTCCACAAGGTGGAGAACACCTACCTCGCGACATTCCGCAGCCTGGGCGCGTTGGGACTGGTGCTGGGCACCGTGGGGCTGGCAGCCATTCTGTTGCGCAATGTGCTGGAGCGCCGCCGCGAGCTGGCGCTGCTGCGTGCAGTGGGATATCGCCCCGCGCATCTTGCCGCCATCGTGCTGGGCGAGAACCTGCTCCTGCTGATGTTGGGGCTGGCCAGCGGAACCGTGTGCGCGCTACTGGCGATTGCGCCTGCGGTTTCGCAGCGCGGCGGCCACCTGCCCGTTGGGTCGCTTAGCGCGCTGCTGGCCGCGGTGCTGGCGACGGGCATGGCCGCCTCGCTGGCCGCCACGCGCGCGGCCCTGCGCTCCCCGCCGCTAGCTGCGCTTCACTCAGAGTGAACATGATATCCTTACCAACAACTTCGCCCCGCGTCTGACATCTAGGAGGAGAACGTTGCGCGCTTCCCTATCGCTGGCCCTGGCTCTTGCCGTACTGGCGCTCCCCACTGCCGCGGAAGACTGGCCGCAATGGCGAGGTCCCCATCGCGACGGCCTGGCGACAGGCTTTCCTGAGCCTAAAACCTGGCCCGAAAAACTGGCTCTGAAATGGAAGGTGACGGTCGGCGAAGGCCACTCATCCCCCGTAGTGGCCGGCGGCAAGATCTATATTCACACGCGTCAGGGCGAGGACGAAGTGGTCACCGCGGTGAGAGCGGAAGACGGCAAGACCGTGTGGCGCCAGAGCTACCCCGCGCCCTATACCATGAATCCGGCTGCTACCACGCACGGCAAGGGCGTAAAATCGACACCGCTGGTGGAGGATGGCCGGGTCTTCACGTTCGGTATTAACGGGACCCTCTCGGCCTTCGATGCCCAGACCGGCAAGCCGCAATGGCGCAAGGAATTCGGCTCACCCGATTTCGGCGTGGCCGCGTCCCCCATGGCCGATCACGGCCTTTTGATCGTGCACGTCGGCGGCAACTCGCAGGGTGCGCTCACTGCTTTCGACCCCGCCACCGGCGCGGAAAAATGGAGCTGGAAGGGGGAGGGACCAGCCTACGCCTCGCCGATCGTGGTGGATCTCGGGGGCACGCGGCAGGTGGTCACGCAGAGCCGCGATCACATTGTGGGCGTCTCGGCCGGCACCGGGGATCTGCTCTGGCGGATTCCGTTCACGACTGCCTACGAGCAGAACATTGTGACCCCGGTTCTTTATCGCGACACCCTGATCTTCTCGGGTACCGGCAATCCTATCATGGGAGTCAAGGTGCTGAAACAGGGCAGCGAGTGGACCACGGAGACAGTCTGGAAGAACAAGGACTTCTCGTTGTATATGAGCTCGCCTGTAATCAGCGGCGATCTCCTCTACGGCTTTACCGAACGCAAGCGCGGCCAGTTCTTCTGCCTCAAGCCCGCCGACGGTACCACCGTGTGGACCTCCGACGGCCGCCAGGGCGATAACGCCGCCATCGTGGCGGCCGGGTCCGTGCTGCTGCTTCTCACCAGCGACGCCAGCCTGACGGTGGCCCGGCAGAACGACAAATCGTTCGAGCCGCTCCGCAAATACAATGTGGCCGATAGCCCTACGTGGGCGCACCCGGTGGTGATCGACCGCGGCATACTCATTAAAGACGATAAGACACTCGCGCTGTGGGAGCCGTGATGAGAATCCTTGCCGTGATATGCATGTGCGCCACCACCCAGGCCGCGTCGCTCGAGTGGCCGCAGTTCGCCGGCCCGCATCGCAACTTCACCTCCGATGCCAGAGGCCTGGCCAACGCGTGGCCGGCATCCGGACCCAAGAAGCTATGGGGCCGCGATCTGGGAGAGGGCTATTCCGGCATCGCCGTGGACGGACCCGTGCTCTACACCATGTATCGCCGCGGTTCCGACGAGGTCACCCTGGCCGCCGCCACGGCTACCGGCAAGACAATTTGGGAATATACCGAGCGCGCCCCTTTTCGCGCCGGTATGAGCATGGAAAACGGTTCCGGGCCGCACGCCACGCCCCTGGTCACGGCCGATTCCGTCTACACAGTGGGCATTCTCGCGCACCTCGTCTGCCTGGACAAAAAGACGGGTAAACCGCGCTGGTCGCACGATCTTTGGGGCGAGTTCCACGGCACACCCATGGATCGAGGTTATTCGGGCAGCCCCATCGCCTGGAAAGACACAGTAATCATGAAAGTCGGCGGCGCGGGTCATGCGCTGATGGCCTTTAACCAGAAAGACGGCACGGTCGTCTGGCAGAAGCAAGATCTGGTGAACTCTCCGTCATCGCCGGTTCTCATCCAGGTGGATGGCCAGGACCAGCTCGTGGCCGTAATGAGCGACGAGATCGCCGGACTCAATCCGGATACAGGCGACTTGCTCTGGAAGTATCCGCACGCGACCAGTTGGGGCCTCAACATAGCGCTGCCGCTGTGGACCGCGGACCATAGCCTATATGTTTCCTCCGCTTACAACGGTGGCTGCGTGGCGCTCGAACTCCACGCCTCCAACGGCAAGACCCAGGTCAAGGAGCTTTGGAACACCAACCGCATGCGCGTGCACATTGGAAACCTGATGCGCATCGGCGATACGCTGTACGGATCCAGCGGCGATTTCGGACCCGCCCCGCTGACGGCCCTCGACGCTAAAACGGGCAGGCTGCTGTGGCAGGATCGCTCCTTCCCCAAAGCCACCTTTATTTACGCCGACGGCAAATTGATCGCGGTGGACGAAGACGGAAGCCTCTCGCTGGCCACGGTGTCCCCGGCCGGTCTGAAGGTGCTCTCGCGGGTAGCCCTGCTGCGCAGCAATGCCTGGACCGCGCCTGCCCTGGCCGGGACGGTCTTGTATGTGCGCGACCGCCACAGCCTGATGGCTCTGGATCTGCGATAGGCCGGCCTCGACTACCTTAGACAAAGGTTAATGCATACCCGTTAACTCTTGCGGCTATGGACCCTACCACCATAGATGTATGAAATTAAAGAGGGATCAAATTAACAGATCGAGCCGCATCAAGCCGATTAAGAGATTAGGGATAGGTACTTCGCATTGTCGCGAATATATACCTCGGGCAAGCCAGCCACTTCCGCTTGTCGCGCGGTGCGTTGTCAATCCGCCTTGCTGGTTGTCGCCGCATTGGTGAGCTGCGGGCGTGCGCCGCACGCTGCCAAAATCGTCCTGACCAGCGCCTCCCAGGTCCGCCAGCTTTCCCCGGCACAGGTCAAGCTAGGCGTGCCCGTCCGCATGCTGGGGATCGTCACCTATGCCGACCGGCTCTCCAGTGACTGTTTCATTCAGGATTCGAGCGGCGGCGTGCGCGTCCGGTTCGCTTCCGGGCAGATACCGCCGGCTGCCGGATTGAAGGTGGAAGTCTCCGGCGTCGCGGCCGCCGGCGGGTCTGCGCCCACCATCCTGGCGGCGCGCGCCACGGTACTGGATGTAGCGCGGCTGCCCGCATCTGTCTCCATCTCGCCGGCGCAGCTCGCCGATGCGGTGTACCGCTATAAACGCGTGGCCGTGCCGGGAGTAGTGCAGTCGATCAGCTCCGATCGTCCGGGACTGGTATCGGTCGAAATCGGCGTGCAAGGAGCGACGATCCGGGCGAAGGTCCCCGTATCGCCCGCGCTTTTCAACGATCAGTGGATCGATGCGGACGTGAGCGCCAACGGCGTGCTGGATGAGCCCGTCCGCGGAACCAGCGGCGCCGCGGAAGTTACGTTATGGATCGCCGAACCGCGAGCCATCCAAATCCGGCACCCCGCCACCGCACCGGCCGCCCTGCCGGTGATGAAGATCCACGCGGCGTCTGATCTCGGCCCCGGCCGTATCCCCACTCACCGCGTCCGGATCCAGGGAATTCCGTACAAACCGGTGCAGGGCGGTGATGCGCTGATGGACGAATCGGGGCAGATCCTCGTGCGCAACCGGCAGAATGGCATCGACGCGAATCGGCCGCAGCTTGATGTGGCCGGTTTCCTGGCGTTTGAACAGGGACACCTCATTCTGGACCAAGCCACTCCGGTCAGCGCCGTCGTCAATGGCGCTGTGCCCGGCGGACCCACTCTGGGGTCCACCTTAACGGCCGCGCTGCAAGTACGCCAGTTGGCGCCGGCCACCGCCAGGTTGGCCTACCCGGTTCACTTGCGCGCCGTAGTCACGTTCTTCGATCCTGAGAACCATCTGCTGTTCGTGCAGGATAACACCGACGCGATTTTCGTGGATTTAAGCGACAAAGAGCGGGTCACTCTGCGCTCCGGCGACCTTGTGGATGTACAGGGCGTGAGCACCGCGGATTTTGCTCCCAACGTGGACAAGGCCCGAATCCAGGTTCTGGGCCACTCGCGCTTGCCAGACGCGGCTCCGGGAGGGTTCGATCGCGCGATCCGGGGGCGGCTCGACTGCCATTGGATCGAATTAGGGGGCATTATCCAACGCGTCGTAAACGGACACGCCGATACTCTGCTCACGGTGGCATGGGGCCGGGATACTTACCGCGCGCATGTGCTGGCCCCCGCGGAATCGCTGGCATCCCTGGTGGGCGCAGAAGTGACGCTCCGCGGCGTATGCGGCGCGCTTTTTAACTCCCGGTACCAGATGCTCGGCATCCAGCTGTTTGTCCCGGGGAAGGAATTCATCCGCGTGGTACGCGAGCCGCTTCTCGAGCCCTTCGCGATGGCCCCGACTTCCATCAAGGATCTCATGCAGTTTTCGTATTCGACCGACTTCGGGCAGCGGGTACGGGTTCGCGGCACGGTAACGTACGGCAACCGCTCAGGGGCAACCTGGATCCATGATGCGACCGGCGGCGTGATGATCCGGAACCACAACGGGCACGACCTGGCTGCGGGCGATCTGGTGGACGTGGTGGGCTTCCCGGCCATCGCCGGCTACAGTCCTATATTGCGAGACGCCCTGTTGAAGAAACTGCAGTCCGGGGCCCCGCCGGCGGCGGTGCGCATCACCGCGCAAGATGCCGCGCAGGGCGGGTTCGACGGTCAGTTGGTGGAGATCGAGGGTAAGCTCATCGACCGGGTGCCGCAACCGGCCGAGCAGGTTCTGACGGTCGAATCCGGCGGAACCGTGTTCAACGCCTATCTGCCAAACAGCGGCGCGCCGCCCAACCTGGAAGCCGGCGCCCTCCTGCGCCTGACCGGAATCTGCGCCGTGGACGCGGAGCAGTCTCACGATCTTATCCTGCCGCGCGGGTTCCGGCTTCTTCTTCGCTCTCCTTCCGACGCCGCCATGATCAGTTCGCTACCGTGGCTATCGGCCGAGCGGTTGATTCCCACGGCGGGCGGGGCCGTGTTGGTGGTGCTGGCCGCTCTGGCTTGGGCTGTCCTGCTGCGCCGTCGCGTGCGCACCCAAACCCACGCCCTGCGTGCCCAGACCATGCAGCTGCAGGCTGCCCATCAGAGAGCCCGCGCCGCGCTGCAAAAGGCGCGCGAAGCGGAGCTGGTGGATGAGGACAGCAAGCGCATCGTCGAGCTCATCGCGCGCGACGAGCCCGTGGACTTGATTATCGACCGCATCGCCGAAGCCGTGGCGCTGCACGCGGAAGGCGCGGTTTGCGTGGTCCTGTTGGCTTCCAAGCAGGGCCTCCGGGTTTGCGCGGTGCCCACCCTTCCGGCCGGGTGGCTGGACGCGCTGGGCCGGCTGGAGATGAGCTCGATTCCATTCAGCCCGGAACTCCGCGCGCCTGAAAAATTCGCGGCGGACCCCAACTGGACGCGGTTTATCGGCTCGCAGCCAAGCGCCCGCTTCAAGGCGTTCTGTTCGGCGCCTATCGTGGTGGAGTCCGAAACGGTGGGACTGATCGCGGCCTTCTTCCGGCACGAGAAACAGGCCACCGATGCCCAGGGCGAAATGCTGGCGTTGTGGTGCAACATCGCCGCCCTGGCCCTGGATCGCCGCCGGCTCCACGATCAGTTGTCCTACCGCGCGCAGCATGATGCTCTCACCGGCCTGCCGAACCGCGCGCTGCTGTATGATCGGCTGGAAGCTGAGATTGCGGCGGCGTCCCAGGCCGGCTATCTACTGGGAGTGCTGTATATCGATCTGGACGGCTTCAAGACAGTGAATGACACATACGGCCATGATGCCGGCGACACTGTGCTGCAGCACTCCGCGCGGCGCATGACGCAAATCATGCGCCGCGGCGATACGGTGGCGCGCATTGGCGGCGATGAATTTGTCGTGCTGCTGCCGCGGCTGGCGCGGCGGGAGGACGCCGAACAGATCGCCGCGAAAATCTCGTCCGTGCTGCGCGAGCCGATCTACGCCAACCATCAGCGGCTGGCCGTCGCGGGGAGCGTGGGCATCAGCATCTGGCCTTGCGATGGCGTTGAAGCCGATCCCCTGCTGCGATTTGCCGACGCGCAGATGTACGGCGCGAAGAAACGCCGCTGGTATGATGTCGCGGGGCAGCCTCCGCCGGCCGTGCCGGTCGAGGTTCTAGCTAAAACCAACACGCCGAATTAATACCGCCGTGATCTCCTTACCGGGAGAGCGTGACCCCGGTCTGGAGGATGTGGGCGCGGAAGCCCTCGTACAGATAGAACGTCTCGCCGTAGCCATAATAGCGGTATTCCGACTTCCACGCCACGTTCCTGTGCAGCGGCACCAAGAGCCGGGCCAGCGGCTGATAGAAAGTAGAAGGCCGGCTTCCCGAAGAAATGAATAGCGAGCCGCCGAACGCCAGGTGCGGCGTCAGCTTGTTATATGCGGGCAGGGCCAAGTCCACCAGCGCGCTGGCGCTGTGCGCATCGTCTCGATACAGCGACACTTCGGGACTGAGGAATTCCGGCTCGAGATAGCCGATGTTGGAGCGCAGCGTGGACCGCGTGTACTCGCCCAGAACGCTTACGCGCTTGGACGGCGTCCAGACGGCCGACAACGAGTTCTGCCGGCTGAGAAAATCGTAATTGATGCCCGGCGTGGGATTCTGATTGTTCAGTAGCGTGAAGCCGGCCTGGAGTGACAGCTTTGAGGCCAGCTGATAACGCGCGCGGGCCCGCATCTTCTGATAGTTGTAAAGGCTCGTGCGGAAGTAGGCATGATCCGTCGCGGCGCCCTCGAAATCCACGTTGAACGAGAGCTTTTGGGTGGCCCGGAAGGTGATTCCGGCAATCCCGGCCTGCTGCCGCAGTTCGCTCGACTGCGTGCCGCCCCCGAAGACCAATGCGCCGGGCGTTTCGGCATCGCCCCATGCATAGCGATAGCCGCCGCGCAGGGTGAGCCTGGGAGTGGCATCCACCAGCACGTCCACTTGCTCCTGGCTGTAATTCATTACCAGCATGCCGGTCAACGCCGCGGGCGTAGTCTGGGCGGCGGACGGCGGCTGCAGGATCACGTCGGTCAGCAGACCGGCGGCGGAAGTGTGCAGCCGGTCAGTAGACCACGATTCACGCACCCGCACGCGCTTCAGGGGACGTACTTCGAAGCCAAAATTGCCCGCCGTATGAGGCTGTTTGGCCGTCGTGTAGCCCAGGGCCTGTTCGCCGGTATAGAACAGGAGCGAACTGAGCAGCACGAAGCTGCCGGCATTGTATTGGCTGTAGTTGACATTGGTTTGCGGCCGGCTGTAGAGGAACTGGCCGTACGCATCCAGCCAGGAAAACGGATTGGCGGTGAACAAGGCCTTGGTATAAATGCTGTCGCCGCGAACGCCGTAAGACTGCGCCAGGCTGGTCAAATCGAGCGTCTGGCCAAAATACGGCTGCGGATTATTGCCCGCGCCGAAGCCGCCTGCGTAAGCCTCCTGATCGTCGCGCAGGGTAGTGCCGCCTTGTTCGAGAGTGGCGTGCCACTGGCTGAACTCCAGGCGCACGCCGCCGCGGAAGTTATCCGTCTTGTCGAACATGCGGTCGGCGACAGGATATTGATTTACATCGGAAACAAACGTAGTGATGCCGGTGCCCTGCCCCGAGTCGCGGCCGTAGGCGAGATATGGAATGATGCGGTGGCCGGGCCGCAGGTCGAGCTCGAAGTCGCTCATGCGGCGCCGGGTGAAGTAAGAGTTTTCGTCCAGCACGATGCCGGTTCCGAGCAGCGGATCGGCAAACGATGGCAGCAGGTTGAAGTAGGCCACATCCCGATAATCGAAGTGGAAATCGTAAATGCCCTGCTTGGCGGCGTTCACTGTGACCGTGTTGTACGGATCGCCGCCCCAGTTGTTGGCGCGCACATCCAGACGATCGAAGAGGCGCTTCCTCGGATCGGTGATGCTGAAGTCCAGGCCGATCAGCCGGGGGCCCTGGCCCAGGTTGACCACGCTGCGATAAACATCGTTGTCGCCGCCGATGCTGGTGAAGCGGTAGCCGAGATCGATGCTGCCGGTCACCACGGGCTCCGTGGAGGGCGTGGGGGAGGCAGCCGGTTGCTGCGCCAGCAACGGAATTGCAACCAGCCCGGCCAATGCCAGCCTCATTTGAGCAACTCCTGGCTCACGTAGGATCCGTGGACCTTCAGGTGGCAGACGGTACAGTTCTGGAACTGCGGGAGGAACAGATCGTGAAACGCAGGCGGCACACCGCCCAGCGCCGGCGGATTCTTGACTGGACCGGGCGCCGTAGGCAGATTCGCATGACACTCCAGGCACAGGTAGCGGACT
>DATGGM010000285.1:0-62041 GCA_035308525.1 Bryobacteraceae bacterium | reverse complement strand
TATCCCAACTGGAGCCGCAAGATGAAATACACCCTGGAGCAATTGCGCACCGAGCCCGCCGCCCGCGATTTCGTAGCCATGTTCCGGAATTGGCTGGAGCGGACCGGACGCGTCAATCGCTAACCGCCAGCTGTGATATCCTCTAGCGCATGTCGAGATTGTTGCTGATCACTTTACTGACCTGCCTGGCATGCGCGCCCCTGCTGGCGCACGATGTCTCCGGCAACTGGGAATTCAACGTGGATACTGCCGCGGGCAGCGGCAGCCCCTCTTTCGTTTTCACGCAGAACGGCGAGAAGATCACCGGCACCTACAGCGGGCTTTTCGGCAAAGCCGACGTGACTGGCACCGTGAAGGGAGACCAGATCGACTTCTCCTTCAAGTTCGATTATTCCGGTCAAAGCGGCGTGGCGCACTACAGCGGCACCATCGAGAGCGACAAGAAGATGAAGGGGAAGGTAGAGTTCGGCGAACTCGGTGAGGGAACCTGGACGGCCACCAAACAGTGACCGAACAGGCCGTGCGCGTGCCTTAGAGCAGCCGGAAATTCACTTCGATGGAGCAAGCCACAGCTACCGGTTTGCCATCCTTGTAGCCAGGCCGGAACTTCCATTTCTCGACCGCTTCCAGGGCTTTCTCGTCCAGCCCCAGTCCGAGGCTGCGCACCACCTTCAGATCCCGCGGTTTGCCGGAGGCATCCACCACGGCCGTCAAAACCACGGTGCCCTGATACTTGGCTTTACGCGCTTCTTCGGAGTACTCCGGTTCAGGCCGGTAGAGCGGAACGGGGGCCGTAACACCGCCGCCTACACGGAACACGCCGCCGCCAAATCCGCCGCCCTCGCCAGGACCAAATCCCGCGCCCTTACCTGAGCCCACACCGCCGCCCGAACCCGAGCCGATGCCGCCGCCCGAACCGGGACCGTTGGAAGGCGGACCGATCTTGGCCAGCGGATCGCCATATTGCGCCATGTTGACGTTCGGAAGATTTACATCTGGCGGAGCGATGATGGTCGGCTCCATGGGCAGCTTCGGATTCAGATTGTTAAATACTTGGACCGGCGGAGTAAATTGCCGCGGCGAAATCTTCGGCAATCGGCCTTTGGCGGCAGGCAACGGAGAACGGTCGCCACCGCCACCTCCTCCACCCGATGGCTTTTGCGGACCCGCCTTTGGCGTGTAGGGAGCCAGATCGGGCGCAATCAATGTTGTCGTGAGGTCCTTGGCAGCCTGCTGCACAGCTTTGGTGGACGCCAGCGTGAACAACAAGACGATGACCGTTATATGGATCGCCAGGGAATAGGCGCCGGACTGCTTCTTGCGCCCATACAGGCCCCAGATGTCCTTGACGGCAACCGGTTTCGAAGTAACCTGCAGCGGTGGAAGTATTGTGGGGTGAACCAGTTCGCGAACGCTTTCGATCAGCGATTTGTACCAGGGCGTCTCTACATCCGGCGCCAGCAACCGGTTCAGATGTTCTTCCGGATCGAAATTATTGGGCTCGGGTACCGGGGTGCTCTCCATATTCTCAGACATCTTAATCAAGGGCTGTATCCAACGGCTAGGCAGGCCGCTCCTAGCCTTTCGACGCAACCAGCCAAACCTTAGTTACACATTTTGGAATTCCCAGGGCTGCACTTTGGATTCTAGCACATCCTTGGGTACGCGATGGCCCGTTTTATCCGCGTTTATCGGCGTTTAGCGGCGGCCGGATAGGTGCTTGCTTTCCGTACTCCGACCGTTTAGCATCACCTAAGTGGAGGGGCTTTCATGCCTTCAAAGAAAATGAGCCGCCGCGGGTTGTTCCGGTCAGGTGCCGCCCTGGCCGCCGCCGGAGTGTCCGCCAGCATACCAGCGCCGATCCCGGCCGCGCCGGCGCATGCCCTGGAATTGGGTGAAAATCTGTACCAATCCATCGGTGTCACGCCGCTGATCAATTGCCGGGGCACCTTCACCATCATCTCGGGATCGCAGTCGCTTCCCGAGGTGAAACGCGCCATGGAGGCCGCCTCGCATGCGTACGTCCACCTGGATGAGTTGATGGACGCCGTCGGCCAGCGCTTGGCCGACCTGACCAAAGCCGATTGGGGAATCGTCACCGCTGGCTGTGCCGCCGCCTTGACGCATGCTACCTCCGCCTGCATCGCCGGCGGCGACCCGGAAAAGCTGCAGCGCGTGCCCCACCTCACCGGACTGAAGAACGAAGTCGTAGTGCCGCGGTATTCCCGCAACGAGTACGATCATGCCGTCCGCATGCTTGGCGTAAAGATGGTCGAGGTGGAGACCGCCGCGCAGTTTGAAGCCGCCATCGGATCGCAAACCGCCATGGTGATGATCCTGAGCTGTCCGGCTGCCGAGAAAGGCGAGCTGTCCATTCCGAATGCGTGCGCCATCGCCCGCCGCAAAGGCGTCCCCGTAATTGTCGATGCGGCCGCCGAAACGCTCACCATTCCCAACATTCACTTGCAGCACGGCGCCAACCTGGTGGCGTACAGCGGGGGCAAATGCCTGCGCGGGCCGCAAGCCGCCGGGTTGCTGCTGGGGCAGAAAGACCTCGTCCGCGCCGCCTGGATCAATAGCGCGCCGCATCACGCCTTCGGCCGCTCGCTGAAGGTCGGCAAAGAAGAGATTATGGGCATGCTGGCGGCGGTCGAGATGTGGGTGAAGCGCGACCACGACGCCGAATGGAAACAATGGCAGTCGTGGCTGGACCGCATCGCGGAGCAGGCCACCCAGGTGCCCGGCGTCAAAAGCGAGATCCTGCAGCCTGAGGACTTATCGAATCACGCGCCGCGACTCCGCTTGGCTTGGGATGCCGCCAAGCTGGGCATCACCGGCTCCGAGGTGGAAGAGATCCTGCTGCACGGGCAGCCGCGGATCGCGGTGGGCGGGTCCGGCGGCAGCCGCCGCGACGATCGTCCCAGTTCGCTCACCATCATGCCTTATATGATGATGCCCGGCGACGACAAGATCGCTGCGGAGGCCATTCACAAGCTGCTGTCGAAGCCGCCGCATATCACGGTGCCGGAGCAGGAGCCGCCCGGTGTGGATGTCGCCGGCGAGTGGGTCGCGGAATTAACATTTGTGTCTGGCTCGTCCCGCCACAGATTCACCATCGACCAGCACGATGGCAAGCTCACCGGCACGCATCATGGCGACACTCTGTCAGGCAATCTGACCGGAACGGTGGAGGGCCGCCGCGTGAGTTTACATAGTTCGCAGCGTATTGAGGGCGCGCACCTCCACTATCAGTTCTCAGGCGATGTGAATGCGGGCCATATGGAAGGTGTGGTGCAACTGGGCGAATACGGGCAGGCGAAGTGGACGGCACAGCGGGCGTGAGCCATGTCGCGGATGCTAGCCGTAGTTCTCGGTTGTGCGCTGGTGTGCGCGCTTGACATGCCCGGCGCCTCGAAGAAAGTCATTTTCCCCAGCGGCGCGAAGACTGCCGGCCCGTACAGCCCGGGCATTGTTGCCGGTGGGTTTCTCTTCGTCTCCGGCCAGGGCGCCAAAGACCTGGATGGCAAATTTCCCGGCGACCCGGCCGCGCAGGTGCGCCAGTGCCTGAACAACGTCAAGTCCATCGTGGAAGCCGCCGGACTGACCATGCAGCACCTGGTCTACGCCCAGGTGTACGTGCCGGAGCCCTGGGACTATCGGCCGGTCCACGCCGTCTGGACGGAGTTCTTTCCGGAGCACGGTCCCGCGCGTGCCGTGCTGGGCATCGCCAGACTGCCGGATAACACACCAGTGGAGATCAACGCCATCGCCGTCGTGGATAGCGCCGGCCGCCGTGAGATCCGGCTGTCAGCCTCCAGCCCGCTTCCCGACGCAATTGCGGCGGGTGGCCTGCTCTTCGTTTCAGGCGTCCCCGCCGCCACACCCAGGGAGGCCCTCGACCACATGGGCGGAATACTGAAGGCCGCCGGCGTGGATTATCGCCACATGGTGTTCGTCAACCCGTATATGACCGCCGCGGTCCATTCTGAGGAAATGAACCACGCCTACGCTCCTTACTTCGAATTCGGCAACACGCCTGCCCGCGCCACCATTCAAGTAGCCAACCTGGATGGCGGCGTAATCGAATTTACCGGCGTGGCCGTGCAGGATCTCGCCCAGCGCCGCGCCGTGCGTCCCAAGAACATGGAGCCCAGCCCCACCGCCAGCCCGTGCGTCTTCGCCGGCGACATCATGTTCTGTTCCGCGAAATCCGCATTCATTCCCGGACCCAATAGCGGCGTCTATGCGTCCGGCGTCGAGGAGCAGGTCCGCATGTCGATGCGCAATCTGCTGGACGGATTGGAGGAGGGCGGGCTGAAGCTTTCCGACGTAGTGGCCGCCAACGTTTACCTGGACGATATCGCCGATTTTTCTCTGATGAACGGCGTCTACAAGACTTACTTTCCGGACAATCCGCCGGCGCGCACCACCATCCAGCAGATCGCGCCCGCGAAGGAGCGCAAGGCCAACGATCGCGGCCGCTGGCCGAACCTGGAACAGATTTCCTTTATCGCCGTGAAATAGCCCGCCATGATCCGCAACGAAACGCAGCCGGCCCGTGAGGGCCTTGAACCATGCAAAAAGTAAATCTGGCTGAGAAGCTGTCGCTGTTCTCCGAACACTGGACTCCGAAAGTCGCCGGGGATCTGAACGGGCAGCAGGTGAAGCTGGTAAAGTTCCAGGGCGAGTTCGTGTGGCATCATCACGAATCCGAGGATGAGATGTTCTTCGTGGTATGCGGCAGTTTCCGCATGGATTATCGCGACGGCGGCCAGGAGCGCGCCATCCATCTGCATGAGGGCGAGTTCCTGATCGTGCCGCGCGGCGTGGAGCATCGTCCAGTCGCTGAACGGGAAGTGCACGTTATGCTCTTCGAGCCGGCGAATACGCTCAATACCGGCAACGTGCGTAGCCACCACACGGTGGAGAATCTGGATCGGGTCTGACCGCCTCTATGTCCGGCATCGGACCGCCGCTGTTTGCCACCCTGATCGGCGTGGCGGGAGTGTTCCTCGGCTTCTGGCTCACCACTGCCGGCCGGCGCACGCGCCTGGTGGTTCCCTTCAGCGCCGGCGTCCTGCTGGGAGTGGTGTTATTCGGGCTCCTGCCTGAGTTAATTCCCGAAATCGGGTGGCCACTGACTGCCCTTTTCTTCGCCGGAGGTTACGGAGTCCTGTTCGGTATCAACCGGTATGTGGCGCCGGTCTGTCCGACCTGTTCACACGATCACGATCATCACGCCTGCAACACGGCCCTGCATGGATTCGCCGGCCCGCTCATTGGGGCCAGCATCCTGCACAGCTTCTTTGACGGCTGGAGCGTCGCCACCGCCCAGTCGGCATCTCACCAGGGCATCCGCCTGGCGGTCGCGCTGGCCGTGGCTCTGCACAAGATTCCCGAAGGCATGGCGCTTGGAGCCATGGTGCGCGCGGCCGTCGGTTCGCGATTCACGGCACTCTTCTGGAGCGTGCTGTGCGAATCGGCCACCCTCCTCGGCGGCGTCCTCGGTCTGGCCATCGCCCCCCGCCTGGGCTCCGCATGGATCGCCTATCCCCTGGCCCTCGCCGCCGGATGGCTGTTCTACCTGGGCGCCCACGCCGTGCACGAAGAATGGAAGCGGCGCGGTCCCGTGCCCGCCTTCATGACCGCGCTTACCGGCGCGGCCGGGGCCGCCGCTTTACAGCAGGGCGTCGAAGCCTGGTTCCGGTAAGCCGCCCGCGCCTGTTACCATAAAATTTCCCAAACTATGTCCCTGCGCTTCTACAACACGCTCTCGCAGCAGACTACCGGCTTCGCTCCCGAGCGGGACCATACCGTGCGCATGTACACCTGCGGTCCCACCGTCTATGATTACGCGCACATCGGAAACTTCCGCACCTTCACATTCGTGGATATCCTGCGCCGGTGGCTGCGCGCCAGCGGATTCGCGCTCGACCACGTCATGAACATCACCGACGTGGACGACAAGATCATCCGTAATGCCGTGGCGCAAAACAAATCGCTCGACGATTACACGGCCCACTTCAAGCAGGCCTTCCGCGACGATTGCGCCCTCCTGCGCCTGGAAACGCCCGAGCACGTGGTGCCGGCCACCGAGCACATTCATCAGATGGCGGAGGCCATCGAGCGCCTCACCGCCGGCGGCCACACCTACCAGAGCGACGGCTCCATCTATTTCAGCATCGCCACCTTTCCGGAGTACGGCAAGCTCTCGCACAACGATTTCAGCGGCATCCGCACGGGCGCCCGCGTCGACGTGGATGAATACGAGAAAGCCGACGCGCGCGACTTCGCCCTGTGGAAAGCGCCCAAGGAAGGCGAAGTTTCCTGGGATGAAAAAATCGGCCGCGGACGCCCCGGCTGGCACATCGAGTGCTCCGTCATGGCCATCCAGTACCTCGGCGAAACGCTGGATATTCACGCCGGCGGTGTGGACCTGATCTTTCCCCATCACGAAAACGAAATCGCGCAATCCGAATCGCTCACCGGCAAGCCCTTCTCGCGATTTTGGCTGCACGCCGAATTCCTGATGGTCGAAGGGCAGAAGATGTCCAAGTCGCTCGGCAATTACTTCACCTTGCGCGACATCATCGGCCGCGGGTATGCCCCGGAAGCCGTGCGCTACCTGCTGGCCTCCGTGCCTTACCGCAAGACGCTCAACTTTACTTTTGACGGACTCCAATCCGCCCGCACCGCCATCGAGCGGCTGCGCAACTTCAAGCTGCGCCTCGAAACGGGAGCGTTCTCCGAGGGACTGAACCAGCTCCTCGCCGAGCGTACCGCCGCGGCCCAGGCGCAGTTCACCGCCGCCATGGACGACGATTTGAATACGGCCGAAGCCCTGGCAGCCATGTTCGAATATGTCCGCGACGCCAACACCGCCATGGACTCGGGCGAAATGCGCGCCGGCAATCGCGCTCCCGCGCTGGAATTTCTGGCGCGCTTCGATTCCGTCTTCGACGTGTTGCAGCCTTCCGCCACCGGCGGGCAGATGGGCGACGCAGATGTGGAAGCCCGGGTGCGCGCGCGCGACGAAGCCAAGAAGGCGCGCAACTTCGCTTTGTCCGACCAGCTCCGCCAGGAACTGATGGAACAAGGCATTATCCTGGAAGATACGAAGTCGGGGACCCGCTGGAAAAGGAAGTAGTCATGAAGATACAAACCAAGGCCGTGCATGCCGGAGACCGCAAGAAGGCCGGCGTGCACGTGCCCGCCACGACTCCCATTTACACCGCATCCAGTTACTTCTACGAGAGCATGGAGGAGCTGGACCGCGTATTCGCGCACGAAGACCCCGGTTACTGTTACTCGCGCTACGACAATCCCACCAATGCCGCGCTCGAGGAACTGGCCGCCGCGCTTGAGAGCGGCCACGGCGCGCTGGCCTGTGGCTCCGGCATGGCCGCCATCCACATGGCTTTGCTGTCGGCCCTCGCCGATCGCCGCAAATCCGTGCTGGCGGCCAATGCCCTCTACGGCGCCACTGTCAGTCTTCTGATGAACGTGATGGAGCCCTCCGGCGTCACCGTGCAATTCGCGGATGTCTGCGACATGGACGCTTTCCGCAAGACCGTTGCAGAGACCAGGCCCGGCTGCGTGCTGGTGGAGACCATCTCGAATCCCCTCCTGCGCGTAGCGCCACTCGACCGCATCGCCGAAATCGCGCGTGACGCCGGCGCCGCCCTGGTGGTCGACAATACCTTCGCCACGCCCGCGCTGCTGCGTCCCCTGGAGCTCGGCGCGCAATTCGCGGTGCACAGCGCCACCAAGTACCTGGCCGGCCATGGCGACGTGTTGGGTGGAATGGTTGTCACTGACGCGGCGCATTATGAAGGCCTGCGCACCCTCGCCCGCGCCATCGGTCCCGTCCTGGGACCGTTTGAAAGCTACCTGACCATGCGCGGCATCAAGACGCTGCCCCTGCGCATGGAGCGGCAGTGCGCCAATGCCTGCCGGGTGGCCTCCTGGCTGGCGTCCCACAGCGCGGTCGAGCGCGTGTACTTTCCGGCTGATCCGGCGCACCCCGACGCGGCCAACATTCGCCGCCTGCTGCCGCAGGGCTTGTACGGCGCCATCGTCAGCTTCGAGCTGGCCGGCGCCGGCCGCCCCGAAGTGTTCCGCTTCATGAATGCTTTGCGCATGATAGTGCGCGCCACATCCCTGGGCGACGTGCACAGCATGATGCTCTATCCCATGATGAGCTCCCACCGCGAGGTCTCGCCCCGGCATCGCGAGCGCATGGGCATCCGCGACAACCTGGTGCGCCTGTCCGTGGGTATCGAAGCCGTCGAAGATATCATCGAAGACCTTGATCAGGCTCTGCGGTAGAGCCGGCCTGCCCCCTGTTACCATTGACGCATGTCTGCGAATCGCGTGGCCGCCACGCTGCTTCTCCTTCTCATGACTTTCGCCCGCACTGCCGGCGCGGCGAAGTTCTCCAGGGACTACTGGGTCTACTTCGGCACATACACCGACAAGGGCAGCAAGGGTATTTACGCCTGCCGCTTTCATCCTGGCAATGGGAAGCTCGGCCCCGTGACGCTGGTTGCCGAAACCCGCAATCCGTCCTTCCTCGCAGCCGATCCCGCCAGCCACTACCTTTTCGCCGCCAACGAAATCGGTGATTATCAGGGCGCCAAAAGCGGCTCCGTCAGCTCGTTTGCCATCGATCGCCGGACCGGCAAACTCACCGCGCTGAATACGGTAGCCTCGCGTGGCGCGGATCCTTGCCACCTCACCGTCGATAAGACCAGCCGGCACGTCCTGGCGGCCAACTACACCGGCGGCAGCGTAGCCGTTCTTCCGATCCAGCCGGACGGAAAGCTCGCGGAGGCTTCCGATTTCGTGCAGCATCACGGCTCCTCCGTGGACCCCGAACGGCAGAAGGAACCCCACGCGCACGACGTCGTGCTCACCCCCGGCGACCGTTTCGCCGTAGTGGCAGACCTGGGTCTCGACCATCTCCAGGTCTATCGTTATGATGGGCAGGCGGGCAAGCTCACCTCCAACGAACCGCCTTACGGCCACGTGAAACCCGGCTCCGGTCCGCGCCATTTCGCTCTGCACCCGAATGGCCGGTTCGCATACGTCATCAACGAGATGGGCAACACCATCACGGCCTTCGATTGGGATGGCGAAAAAGGCACGTTCAACGAAACGCAGACCATTTCCACGCTGCCCAAGGACTTCAAGGGCGAAAACAGCACTGCTGAACTCGTAGTGCATCCTTCGGGCCGCTATCTCTACGGATCCAACCGCGGCCACGACAGCATCGCGGTCTACGCCATCGATCCCGCCAAGGGCGCCTTGACGCTCATTGAAATCGTCCCCACCGGGGGCAAGGAGCCGCGCAACTTCGCGCTCGACCCCACCGGCGCCTGGCTGTTCGCGGCCAATCAGAACTCCAACACGGTGGTGCTATTCCGTATAAATCCGAGAAACGGACGGCTCACCCTGGGCGGACAGCAACTCGAGGTATTGTCGCCCGTGTGCGTGACGTTCGTGGCTGCGCAATAGGGCTTTGCTGATGGCGGGCCGATCCGCGCACCGGGCAACCGACCCGTTATGGACCAGGACGACCCGCCTTCCGGTGTACAGTGGGGTAAGCTGCGCATATGTGGGTAGTCGAGAAGATCGAGATTAGCGGCGGGTTTCTGCCCGGCCTGAGCATCAATATTCCACAGGGCCTGACTTGCATCATCGGCGCGCGCGGCAGCGGAAAATCCACGCTTGCCGAGGCCGTGCGGTTTGCACTCTGCGGCCTCACCGCCGCGCCAAAGCAGTGCGTCGACCTGATTCAGGCAAATCTCGCGGGCGGGGCTCTGGTTACCATCACGGCTCTCGCCGAGGGTTCCAACCGCTACACCATCAAGCGGGCACTCAAGCAGAACCCGGTGCTCCTTACCTCGGATGGGAGGGCCATCAATACTGTTGATCTGGATCGCGGCACATTTCTGCCTCTGGACGCCTATAGCAGCCCTGAGATAGAGGCTATCGCGGACGAAGTCCTCGGCGATAAGCGCCGGAGTCTGCTCGACGAACTTCGTACCGAGCAGATGCGCGCAATCCATTTGTCGCTGGCTGAGAGCACCCGCGCGCTGGAGGCGAATGCGGATCGTGTCAGGACTACGCAGCGAACCATCGATGACTTGACCGAGCAGATTGAAGAACTCGGCGATATCCGCGCCCGGCTGAGTGCTCTTACACCAGCTGATCGCGAGGCCGCGGCGGATTTCGTCGGACTCTCCCGCCAGCAGCAGCTCAACCAGCGCGAGATCGCGAAACTGGATTCCGCCGAACGGGATCTTAGAACGCTGGAACAATCTCTCGAGCAGGTGCGCGGGGACGCACGCAGTGTGTTCGCGGCGCGCCTGGTAGAGGAGCAGTCAGCGAATGCCGACACCCTGCGCCGGTTTGACAAGTTGCTGGCAGCGCCGCTGGGACCAGTCGAGAAACATCTTTCCGGGATCCATACCAGGATCGGTGAAGCCCGCGACACCCTGGCCAAAGCCCGCCAGAGCATCGCGGAGATCCACACCAGTCATGCCGGCGAGCTGGCCAAGCTGACGGTGGTCAACCAGGCGGCCAACGAGCAGGCCCGCGAGCGTGCGTCGCTCGAACAGCAAGTCGCCAGGCTGGAAGACCTGGAGCGGCAGCGGGTGGAGCAGAAGGCCGAGTTGCAAAGTTTATCTGAGCGCCGAAAGTCTCTCAAAGCCGACCACATACTGATGCGCGATCAGATTTCGACAATGCGGGACGATGTCGCGTCTCAGCTCCAATATGAAGCCGGCGATCGAGTGCGCGTTCGCGTCATGCGCAACGCCGACCACTTGGCATACCAGCAGATGCTGGAAGGGGGCCTCAAAGGCGCGCGGGTCCGGAATCAAAATGAGATCCTCGCCACCCTAATGCAGCTGAGGCCGGAGCAGCTTGCCCAGATCATTCAGTCCAATGACCTGGATTCCCTCGAAGAGTTAACGCATTTCGGAGCGGAGCGCTCGCGGAAGATCCTGGATTCGTTTCGCGAAAGTGTCGATCCGCTGGCTCTGGAAATAACTGCCATCGAAGACCGGATCGGCATTGAGTTGAATGTCGCGACGGCCGGACGGCCGCACTTCAAGGACGCCTCCGATCTTTCCCGCGGTCAGAAGTGCACAGCGCTGTTGCCTATCCTTCTGGCCAGAAGAGATAACCCGCTGATTATCGATCAGCCGGAGGACAACCTGGACAATCATTTCATCTTCGAGACAGTGGTGAACGCGGTACGGCGATTGAAGAAACGCCGCCAGATGATCTTCATCACCCACAACGCCAACATCCCCGTGCTGGCCGAAGCCGAGCTTGTGCTGGTCATGAACTCGGATGGCCGGGTGGGATGCGTTGAGAAGTGGGGCTCGGTCGACGAATGCCGCGAACAGATCATCGACTTGCTCGAAGGCGGAAGAGAGGCATTCGAGCTGCGCTCCAAACGTTATGCAGCCGGCTGAGCTTCCTTACGAGAGACTGCGGCGCCTCGCCGTGGAGGATCCGCGTGAGGCTCGCACGGTATTCCTTCGGGTCTTGGACTCCGGCGGTTCCGCTCTTGAACAGTTTCTTGGACAGATCTCCTCTCCAGCGGACGGCCGCTTGCGGCACGTCGTCGCCAGCGCGCTGCGCAATAATCGCGACAAGGAGCGTCTCGCCCCGTATCTGATTGCGTGGCATGAAATTGAAACGGACGAGTTCACCAAACGCGCGATCGCGGCCGCTCTCGACGGTGTCAAGACATCGTCGGCCGCCCAGACTACGCTGGCCCAGGAAGTCGCGCGTTTGACGACGGCCATAGGGCGGGAGATGGCCCAACGGGAAGCATTGAACCGCGAATTGGAGATCGCGCGCGAAGTGCAGGAGCATCTTTTCCCGCAAAGCCTGCCGCCGGCACCCGGCCTGGACTACTGCGGGCAGTGCCGGCCTGCCAGAGAGGTGGGCGGAGACTACTATGATTTCCTGGAGCTGCCCGGCGGACGGCTCGGAATCGCAGTCGGGGACGTATCCGGCAAAGGTGTGGGCGCCGCGCTCATGATGGCCAGTCTCGAAGCGTCGCTACGCGCCCTGGCTCCGGTCGTCGATGATCCCGCGGAATTGATGGACCGGGTCAACGCCCTGGTCTGTCGGGCATCCGCGGAAAACCGTTTCGCGACGCTGTTTTATGCCCAGTACGATCCTTCCAGCCGGCGCTTGTCCTACGTCAACGCCGGGCACAATCCGCCGGTGGTTCTGCGAAATTGTACCGGCTCGTGCCAGGTATTACGCCTGGAGACCGGAGGCTCGGTGGTCGGGCTTCTGCCGCACCGCTATCAGCGAGGCTTCTTTTCTCTTGAAGCCGCCGATCTGGTAGTGCTCTTTACGGACGGAGTTTCCGAATCTATGAACGCTCGCTACGAAGAGTGGGGAGAAGAGAGATTGATCGAATTCGCAAAAACGTGTCATGGGCTCGCGGCCGCCGAAGCCACCAGGCGAATCCTGGCTGCCGCACAAGCCTTCGCGGCGGGCGCTCCCCAGCACGACGATATGACCCTGGTAGTGCTTCGCGTAGCCTGAGTAAATGCTTCGCTTCAAGCGGCGCCGAGGCGCGCACTTGACAACCGCACGCTATGCTCGGACCGCGTGGCCGTGGGCCTCGAACCTGCCCGCATCAAATCGTGCCCTACCGGCTGCCTGCAATTCGGAACCAAGAACCAACTCGCCGCCACCAACGCGGCGCTCTACGATCCGCCAGGCGTCGGTGGCACCGGAGTGATCGCTGAAGTGGCTCGGCGACCTGGCCATCGTTGGCGGCATCATCGGCACCGCGCTGCACTAATCTGCGCTTCGGCTTATGTTCCGGCCGCAAATAACACTTATACTGGCATGGCCCAGTATCAATTCTTGTTATGCTGGACACGGCATGGAACTCTACTCGCTTCAGGTGTTTCTGACGGTAGCCACGGAGAAGAGCTTTTCGCGGGCCGCGGACAGGCTGCTGCGGACGCAGCCGGCGGTGTCGCTGTCTTTGCAGCGGCTGGAGGCGGAGCTGGGGGAGAAGCTGATCGACCGGTCGGCGAAGGACCTAGTGTTGACGGATGCCGGCCGCACGGTGCTGGACTTTGCGCGGCGCTTCGAGAACCTGCGGCACGAGATGGAGAACTCGCTGGCCGAACTGCGCGACAACACGGCGGGGACGCTCACCGTGGGCGCCAACGAATCGAGCGCGCTGTACCTGCTGCGGCACATCGAGACGTTCCGGAGGCTGCATCCGAAGATTAATGTGCGGGTGCGGCGGAGCTTGTCGAGCAAGATCCCCAATGAGCTGCTGGACGGCAACCTGGAGCTGGGGGTGATCAGCTACGAACCGGCCGACGAGCGGCTGAAATCGACCGTGATCTTTACCGATGCGCTGACGTTCGTGGTATCGCCGAAGCACCCGCTGGCGCGCCGCAGGTCGGTTTCGATTTCCGAACTGGCGGCGGAGACATTTATCGCGCATAACGTGGTTTCGCCTTACCGCGACGTGGTGCTGCGCGAGTTTCAGCAGCGCAAGGTGCCGCTGCACATGCCGGTGGAGATGCCCACGATCGAGACTATCCGGAAGATGGTGCAGAACAACGAAGGGGTGGCATTCCTGCCGCGCATGTGCGTGCAGCAGGAGATCGAGCAGGGGCTGCTGTGCGAGGTGAAGGTGAAGGAGATGCACGTGGAGCGGAAGATCCGGCTGGTGTATCCCACGCGGCGGGCACTGAGCCACGCCGCGCGGGCCTTCCTGGAGGTGGTGCGGGGATAGGACGCCCGCGCCACGCGAGCTACTGCACGTAGAAGGTGATAGGCGCGCTGGGCACCGGCCCGGCGGCGATGGAGATGAAATTCTCGCCGGATGCGACGCTGTCCGGCACCAGCGCATTGATCTGGCAGACGCCGGAAACCAGACCGGGGGCGGGAGCCGCGTAATACACCGTCATGGGCACCGGCGTACCGAAGAGCGGATTCCGGCTGATGTTCAACGCCACCGGGAGCACCTGCTTGGGGAAGTTCGAAAGCGGGTTGATGGCGCCATCCACAGCGGGCGGGTCGGTCTGCCCCAGCCCGGTGCCGTACATCACCACCACGGATCCCTTGGGCGCGGGGTGGTTGACATCGTTGCGGGAACCATCCGGGTTCACGATGGCGTATCCGAAGACGGCGGGAGCGCTGGGCGCGGAGGAAACATTGGTGCTCGAAGCGGAACCTCCGGGGGTCTGCACGGTCACCGTGTGGATGCCGTTGGCGACGGAGTAGGGCGCGATGGCATTGATCTGACCGGCGGCCACGTAAATCAGCGGCGAGGGAACACCATCGAACAACACTTGCACATTGGAAAGCTCGTTGGTCACCCGGCCGTCGGAACCAAGGGTGGCGTAAGCCGCGGTAGCGGATCCGAGGTAATGGCCGAAGAAGGAGATGAGCTCGCCGGGCGCGATGCCGCCTGTCTGATAGCTGGCGGAGCTGGTGATGGACGAGAAGCTGGGAACTCCGGGCAGCGCCGGCGGGGAGTCCGGAGTCACGGCGCGCACCACGGCGGCGGTGCCGTCGGCAATGTACAAGGTGCTTCCGTAGAGGGCAATCGACGAAACGGTGCGAAGCTGGGCTTGCAGGGCCGGACCGTTATCACCCGTGTAACCCACGGCGCCGCTGCCGGCGACAGTCTGGATGATGCCGGTACCGTTGGCGATGCGGCGCACGCAAGAGCACGTGGTGTCACCCACGAAGACGTCGCCGCCGGCATCCAGCGCGATGCTGGTCTGCTGGCAGATGGAGGCGTTAGTGGCCAGCCCGCCATCGCCGATGTAAGAGCATCCCGTGTTTCCACCAGCCGCGGAGACTACGCCGGCTGATGAGACTTTGAGCATGATCCCGGTGGTCATGCTGCCTACGTAGAGATTCCCGTTAGGATCGACCGCCACGCCCGCGACATTGCCGATGGCGGTTTGAATCGCGGGTTGGCCCAGGCCGGAAAAGCCCGGCTGGCCATTGCCGGCGACCGTCGTGATCACGCCGGTTCCGGCATCGATGCGGCGCACGCGCTTGTTGCCGGCATCGGAGAAGAACAGATTGCCGGAGGAATCCACCGCCAGCGCGATCACGTAACCCACCTGCGCCTGGGTGGCCGGACCATTGTCGCCCGAGAAGCCGAACACGCCGTTGCCGGCGATGGTGTTGACGGCCCCGCTGCTGTCGATGCGGCGGATCATGCCCGGCTGCCCTACGATGAGGTTGCCGGCCGAATCGAACGCCAGGCTGAGCGGACTCAGTTTCGCCTGGGTGGCGGGAATGCCATCGGAGGTGCTGTTTCCGCCGCCCGCGTATGTGGAGATGACGCCCGTGGCTTGGGTCACTTTGCGAATCAGGCTGCCGGCGGCGATATACAAATTGCCGGAAGCGTCCACAGCCAACCCGGTGGGGCTGGCTAGAACGGCGCCGGCCGCCAGACCACCGTCGCCATTCTGCGAGGTGCCGGCGATGGTGGTGATGACGCCGGTGGCGGCGGTAACCAGGCGGACGCGCTGATTTCCGGTGTCGGCGATGAACAGATCACCGGCGCTATCGGCTGCCAGGCCGACCGGCAGGTTGATCTCCGCCTGGGCGGCCTGTCCGCCATCTCCGGCAAGGCCAGCGATGCCGTTGCCGGCCGCAGTGGCGATGATACCGGTGGCGGCGGTGATTTTTCGGATGCGATTGTCATCGGTCGCAGACAGATTCCCGTGACTGTCGATGGCGAGCTGGCCCAGGCTGCCGAAGGAAGCATTCTTTGCGGCGGCGCCGTCTCCGGCGGATGGTCCATGGCCGGTGCCCGCGATGGTGGTGATGATATGGGTGGACGCGGCGATCATGCGAATTCGTAATTCGCCGGCATCCGCGACATACAGGTTGCCGCTGGAATCGACGGCGATGCCGGAGGGCTTCAGAAGAGTGGCGGAAGTCGCGGGACCGTTGTCGCCGCCGAAGGTGAGGCCGCCGGTGCCGGCGATGGTGGTGATCACGCCGGTGACGGCGTCGATGCGCCGCACGAATCCGGCGAGCTCGGCGATGTAGATGTTACCGGCGGCATCCAGGCAGAATTGCTGCGGCTGATTCAGCAAGGCCGCGGCGGCAGGTCCGCCATCTCCGGTGTTGCCGTTGGTGGCATCCTTGCCGGCGATGGTGGTGATGGTGTTCTGCTGTGAGCTGAACTGGCGCAGCATGGAGCTATCCAGAAACAGTACGTTGCCGGCGGCGCTGATGGCGAGGGCGGTGGGGAAGATGCGCACAGAGAGCGCCGGGCCATCGTTCGCGCTGATGACTGATGCACCTCCGCCGGCCACCGCTGAAAGAACGCCGCTGGAGTGATCGATTTTCAGGATGCGGCCGCTATCGCCGATATACACATTACCCGCGGTATCCACGGCGACTCCCTGAGGGCTGGCCAGATGGCTCTGCAGCGCGGGAGCGTTATTGACGAAACCGCCGCCGGCCGCGGTGGTGATGATTGCCTGTCCATATGCAGTGGCAGCGCAGGTCAGAGCACCGGCCGCGTATATAATGCGAGTGACGCGCCATATGCGATTCACAAAGGTTTCTCCGTTTCCTATTTAAGCGGACTCAGCTTGCACGCCACGAACCACTATAGATTACTGATAAGTACTGACGTTGTCGCGGCTGGCTTGACCTGATTAGACACACGAGTGTAGCAAAGAGCGCCAATGGGCCAGGGCTGCGGTTCACGGTACAATAAAGGCGAAGCATGCCCGGCCTCGACCGCATCACCCGCGATCGCAGATAATGGGCGGCAAGCCCTGTGGTCGCCACGACCTCGATTTCGGATGGCGGCGGCTCGTGTTCATATTGAGGCGGGCCGCTCTGATCACCATCGATCCGGCCCGGCACCGCATCAGGTTGTTGCCGATCTGAGTTGCCACGCGCGCTTCCTCGACGCAAGCGAGTCGTGGCGGTTTTACGATAATTATAAAGTTACCCGCTATCATGATCTACACCTCGTACGAAATGATTGCCGATTGCCGAGCCGGACGCGGGGAGGGCTGGTCCTATTTCCTGAAACAATACCTGCAGGTGATTCGGAGATTGCTGGCGCACTACTTTCCGGAGCGCGCGGGGGACCGGGAGTTGCTCGAGCGGGTGTTACTGGATCTCTGCCGGCCGGAGTCCGGCTTATTCGCGTCGCTCGAACCATGCCCGGAGCGCGGCTTCGTCGCCGAATTGCGGCAACACGCGCTGCGCGCGATGGAAGCGGACCGGCCCAGCGCGCCGCCGGAAATCGCCATCGATATCGAAACGCTGGGCGCGGCGCTGGAGCCGCTCACGCTGACTGAAAAGCTGGCGGCCTGGTTCGAAGGCATGCGCTACGGCGAAGCCGAAACGGGCCGGATGTTGCGGATGTCTGCCGAAACGGCCGGAAAGATCCGCGGGCGGGCGGCCGAGCTGATCCGCGCGCATGTGGATGCGTGGCGCAGCACGCTGCTGGCGGAGAACGGCCAAGCTCTCGAGCGGGAGCTGGGAGCGCTCCGCACCAAGGATTGCCTGGCGGCTAAGTCATTTCTGGATGTGATTGACGGCCGAGCCACCTGGCGCGGAAGAGAGGAAATCGAGCAGCACGTGAAGGACTGCTGGTATTGCCTGGACCATTACTGCCGTTTGCTGGAAGTGGTGGACGTGCTTCGCACCCTCAAGCCGCTCAGCGAGGCTGAAATCCAGGGCTATCAGGGCCTGCTGGGAATTCAGCCCGCCAAGCGAACGTTGTGGGTGCGCTGACCGGCGCGCGGTCTTACGCTCCTAAATGAATCTTCGTGGTTCTGCCGTTCAATATCTGCACGCGCTGATTGTAGAGCGTCTGCCCGTTGGGCGCACGCACAGACAGGTCGTGAACGCCGGGGCGCAAATTAAACTTGTGGATCTCCGCGACTGTGCCGGCGTAACCGCCGTCAATATACACTGCGGCGGCCTTATTGTGCGTATCGATCTTCACGGTGCCGTGGGGCCGATAGTAGTAACCGTAAGGGCCTCCCCAAGCTGCGCCATACCAGCCGGGTCCTCCGCCCCAACCCCAGCCTGGGCCATAGAAACCGGGCCCGTAGAAGCCGCCCACGAACACGCGCGCGGAAGCGGGCGCCGGATTCACGGCCAACAACACTGTAAGGGCAATCACACTAACCAGACATGCCTTCAATAACCGAGACATAGCATCTCTCCTTCGGGTTTCCGGCAAGAGCGCGTACCGGCACCCAATCTGTTAGATGCCGGGCAGGCGAAATCGGTTTACGGCGCCAGCAAGTTCGCTTGAATCTTAGTGTAGCCGTGCTCGGCGGCCCGGAGAGCTCATCGACCACGGGCACTGCTAGACCGTTCCTGGACTCAGGACCAGCCTCACCGTCGCGAGATCCACTACCATCATAATCAAACCTTATACAGACTGCTAATATTATAAATTTGCCAAATCCGGAGCCCGGTGGCCATAATGCCCTTAACGGCCTTTCTATGAGCGATCGAGTCTACATCTTCGATACCACGCTGCGCGACGGCGAACAGTCGCCGGGCTGCAGCATGACCGTGCCCGAAAAGCTGAAAATGGCGCGCAAATTGGTGGAACTGGGCGTCGATATCCTGGAAGCCGGCTTTCCCATCGCCTCCGAGGGCGATTTCGAGGCCGTGGACGCCATCAGCCGTGAATTTCCCTGGGCGCAGGTGGCCGCTTTGGGCCGGGCCTGCACCCTGGATGTGGAGCGCGCGGCGGAGTCGCTGCGCCACGCACGCCGTCCGCGCATCCATACTTTCATCGCCACCAGCGAAATCCACTTGAAGTACAAGCTGAAGAAGTCCCAGCAGCAGGTGCTCGATGAGGCGGTGTCCGCCGTCGAGCTCGCCCGCCGCTACGTGGACGACGTGGAGTTTTCAGCCGAGGATGGCGCCCGCACCGATCCCGATTTCCTGGAACTCATCTCCCGTGCTGTAGTCGCCGCCGGCGCCCGCACCGTGAATATCCCGGACACCGTGGGCTACTCGGTACCCTTTGAATATGCGGCGCTGATCGCACGTATAGTCAAAGCCCTGGGCGATTGCGCCATCGTCAGCGTGCACTGCCATGACGACCTGGGCCTGGCCACCGCCAATTCCATCGCCGCCGTAGAGGCCGGCGCCCGCCAGATCGAATGCACCATCAACGGTATCGGCGAGCGTGCCGGCAATTGTTCCCTCGAAGAAGTGGTCATGCTGTTTAAGACCCGCCAGGATCGTCTGCCGTACGATACCTGCATCCGCACCGAGCATCTCTATTCCGTCAGCCAGCTGCTCAGCTCCATGATCACCTTCGGTCCGCAGCCCAACAAGGCCATCGTGGGGCGCAATGCCTTCGCGCACGAGGCCGGCATTCATCAGGATGGCTACCTGAAAGAGAAAACCACCTACGAGATCATCGACCCGCATACCGTGGGTGTGCCCGAAAGCAAGTTGGTGCTGGGCAAACACAGCGGACGTCACGCGCTGAAGAAGCGCACCGAGGACCTGGGCTTCGATCTCACCAGGGAAGAACTGGACTCTTTGTATCGCCGCTTCACCGCCGTGGCCGACAACAAGAAAGGCCTCCTCGACGAAGAGATCGTGATGCTCATCGAAGACCGCAAAGTGATGAAGGTGGCCGCCGACTGATAGGCGCAGGCCGTCGTGCCTGGCTTTCCAGTCGACTCTAACCATGAACCTCAACGTCCTAGTTCTCCCGGGCGATGGCATAGGAACCGAAGTCACCCGCCAGGCAGTGCGCGTCCTTCGCCACGTCGCGGACCGGCATCATCACGCCCTGCATCTGGCCGAAGGCCTTCTCGGAGGCATCGCCATCCACCAGACCGGCAGCCCTTTCCCCGATGAAACCGCCCGCCTGGCCGCCGATGCCGACGCCACGCTGCTCGGAGCCGTCGGTCTGCCCGAATTCGATAACTGCCCCCCGGAGAAGCGTCCCGAAAAGGGGCTGCTCGGCATCCGCCAGGCGCTGGGAGTCTTCGCCAACCTGCGGCCCGTGCGCACTTTTGCCGCCTTGCTCGATTCATCGCCGCTGAAGAACGCGCTGGTCGAAGGCACCGACATGATCATCGTGCGCGAGTTGACCGGCGGCATCTATTACGGCACCCCCCGCGGTATTTCCGGCAGCGGAGCCGAAACCCGCGCCGTCAATACCATGACTTACACGCGCCCCGAAATCGAGCGCGTAACCCACATGGCCTTCCGCCTGGCGCAGGCGCGCCGCCGCAAAGTGACTTCCGTCGATAAGTCGAATGTGCTTGAGAACTCGCAATTATGGCGGAAGGTAGTTATTGAGATTGCCGCCGGATATCCCGAAGTGGCCTTGGATCACCTGCTGGTCGATAACTGCGCGATGCAGTTGATCCTGAATCCGCGCCGCTTCGATGTCGTACTGACGGAGAACATGTTCGGCGACATTCTCAGTGACGAGGGCGCCGTGCTGGCGGGCTCCATCGGCATGCTGCCCTCCGCTTCGCTCGGCGGCCGCAAGCCGTCCGGCGCATGGGTTGGATTGTATGAGCCCGTGCATGGTTCCGCGCCGGATATCGCCGGCCAGAACAAGGCGAACCCGCTGGGAGCCATCGGCTCCGTGGCGGCCATGTTGGAATACAGTTTCGGTTTGAAGGAAGAAGCTGACAGCGTGAACTCCGCTATCGAAGAAGTGCTCAACAGCGGACGCGTGACGGCGGACCTCAAACCCACGGGCGCACCGGCCACCACCGAACAGGTGGGCGTGGCCGTGTGCGCCGCCATCGGATAGGCCCGGGAGCTTACCGGCTCGCGGGCCTGTCCGCATTCTCAGCACACGTTAAGATTGGAGTTATGCCTCCCCGCACCATCATCGAGAAACTCTGGGACGCGCACGTGGTTCACGAACAGTCCGGCGCGCCCACTTTGCTTTATATCGACCTGCACCTGGTGCACGAAGTCACGTCGCCGCAGGCCTTCCAGGGCTTGCGCGACCGCGGCCTCAAAGTCCGCCGGCCGGATCTGACCATCGCCACCGCCGACCACAGCACTCCCACCACCGATCCCGCCCTGCCTATCGTCGACGAGATTGCCGCCAAACAAGTCGCCCAGCTTTTGACTAACTGCCGCGATTTCGGAATCCAGTGTTATGGCCGCGGCAGTCAGCGCCAGGGTATCGTGCATGTCATCGGCCCCGAACTCGGACTGACCCAGCCTGGCATGACCGTAGTCTGCGGTGACAGTCACACCGCCACCCACGGCGCGTTGGGCGCACTGGCATTCGGTATAGGCACCAGCGAAGTCGAGCACGTGCTCGCCACCCAATGCCTGTTGCAGCGCAAATCCAGGACATTTCAAGTGCAGGTGGATGGCGCGCTACGGCCCGGCGTCACCGCCAAGGACATCATCCTGGCTTTGATCGCGCAGATCGGCATCGGCGGCGGCACTGCCTCCATATTCGAATACCGCGGCTCTGCTATCCGCGCGCTCTCCATGGAGCAGCGCATGACTGTCTGCAACATGTCCATCGAGGGCGGCGCGCGTGCCGGCATGGTCGCCCCGGACGACACCACGTTCGAATACATTGCCGGCCGCCCCTTTGCCCCTCAAGGCGCCGCTTGGGATGCCGCCGTGGCGCGCTGGAAGCAGTTGCCCAGCGATGAAGGCGCGGCCTACGACCGAACCGTGACCATCGATGCCAATCAGTTGGAGCCCATGATCACCTACGGCACGAATCCCGGTATGGGCATGCCGATCACCGCCTCGCTGCCCGAGCCTGCGCTGGTGGCCGACCCGCTGCATCGCGATTCCATCGCCAAGGCCCTGCGCTACATGGATCTCGAAGGCGGCAAGCCGCTGCTGGGACATCCGGTCAACGTGGTGTTCATCGGAAGCTGCACCAACTCGCGTATCTCCGACCTGCGCTCGGCCGCCTCGCTTCTGAAAGGCCGCAAGGTCAACCCCGGCGTGCGTGTGATGGTAGTGCCGGGCTCTCAGCAGGTGAAGCGTCAGGCCGAAGCCGAAGGCCTCCCCGAAATCTTCCGCGCCGCCGGATGCGACTGGCGTGAGCCCGGCTGCTCCATGTGTATCGCCATGAACGGTGATCAGTTGCAGCCCGGCGAATACAGCGTCTCCACCAGCAACCGGAATTTCGAAGGCCGCCAGGGTAAGGGTGGACGCACCTTCCTGGCCAGCCCCTTGACCGCCGCCGCCGCTGCGCTCACCGGCGTGGTCACCGACGTGAGGACTCTCCTATGACCTTTCGCAGCCGGCTCGTGCCGCTACCCATCAACAACATCGATACGGACCAGATCATCCCCGCGCGCTTCCTGAAGACGATATCCAAGCAAGGCCTCGACCGCCAGCTCTTCTATGACTGGCGTTACGATGCCCAGGGTCAGCCCAAGCCCGATTTCATACTCAACCAGCCCCGCGCGCAAGGCGCCCATGTGTTGCTGGCCGGCGATAACTTCGGTTGCGGCAGCTCCCGCGAACACGCCCCCTGGGCGCTGACCCAGTTCGGATTCCGGGCCGTCATCAGCACCTCGTTCGCCGACATCTTCAAGCAGAATTCCCTGAAGAACGCCCTGCTCCCCATCGTCGTGCCGCCCGAAGTGCACGGCGCCTTGCTTCAACTCGAGCCCGACGCGGCGATCACCGTGGATCTCGCCACCCAAAGCGTGACCCTGCCGGACGGCCGCCAGGTTGAGTTCCCCATCGATCCCTTTTCGAAACACTGCCTGTTGGAAGGCGTCGACGAGTTGGGCTACATCCTGAAGAATGAATCCGCCATCGCGGCCTATGAGGCCCACCGCGTCGGCTCGGTCAATACCCTGGCTTAACTGCCCGCAGCGGCCACCGCTCTCTCGAGGCGGCGCAGGATGCCGTCCGGCTCGGCAACTCCCATGGCCGCAATGGCGTCGGCCCGAGCCTGGGTATCGGCAACGGCATAGATTCGCAGCTCGTCTGCGTTTCCCGAGGGCCGCACATGGGCCACCTCCCCGTTATCGAAAAGGATGCGGACGCCGTCGGTGTAATCCAGACTTGAGATGCTCCCAAACCCCATGTCCGGGGTGAAGAAATCGGCTGCGCGGGGCCCGCAGAGGTAAGCCACAATCTTGGCGCCGAGCGCTCTGGGGAACTGCTCCAGCAAAGCCGCCCGGCTGAAGCGCCTGGGCAGACGGGCGAACAGGTCCGGCAGCGCCAGGCCGCTGTCGCGCGCGGCGAACAGCACCGTCAGGATCGGCAGGAACGCGTCGCGGGTAAGCAGCGGGCTCAGGCGAGCGCCATTCCGCTTGATCTCGGAACCGGTCAGGAACCCGCCGTTCGGCTCCCAGCCGCAGACGCGCGGCTTGCCCTGGCGGCGAGCCTCCTCCATACCGGCGATGACGTACGGCGAGCCGATGCGTGTCTTTGGCTGGACCACCGTGGCCAGCGCGCCCCGGTCGATGGCATCGTTGCAAGTGATAGGCACCACCACCGCCCCGGCTTTCAGACTTTCGGCCACCACCATGCCCACCAGATCTCCGCCAAAGAAGCGCGCCTGGCCGGTGGCGGGATCGACGCCCAGGATCAAGGGCCGGTCGCTATCGCCGTCGGTGGAGACAATGGCATCGAGAGGGCCGTGAGTGGCGGCAGCTTCATCCGCGAGCGACTGGATGGCGGCAAGCTGCGGCGGACCGATGTTCTCGGTATCGATGGGGACGAACGTCTCGCTGCGCCCAGCGGGGATCACGCGCGCTCCCACGCGATCCAGCATCTCTACGAGCAGGTCGCGCCCTACGGCGGAGTGTTGATATACCAGCATGCGCGCGCCGTTGAGGGACGCGCCGTGGAAGAAGTTCGTGAAACGTTCGATCCATGCGGTGCGGGCGGCGGCGTCTTCGGCGGGCAGGTCCTGGTGGCCCGCTTTGAACCGGCCCCGCGTATCGAATGGCGAACGATCCCAGGGCTGACCGTACAGCCGCAGGCGGACCTCGCGCACCTTTTCGTTGATAGGAGCTTCCTGTTCTTTGCGCAACTCGCCGATGCTGGTGTTGAGCTTGTAACCGTTCCGATCGAACGGAATGTGGCTGCCGGTCACCATGATGCTGCCTTTGCCGCGTGCGTATGCGTAACAGGCCAGCGCGGGCGTGGGAATGCAGCCCAGATTTACGGGACGCATGCCGGCGTACCGGATGGCCGCGGCGATGGCTTGGGCGATCTCGCCAGCGCCGCCCTGCTCTGGCACGAATGCGGAGGAACTGGGGCGTAGGTCGCGCGCGAAGAAAAAGTCGTCTCCGTGCACGATGCCGCCGGCGGATGGACCGAGCGTCTGCAGGTACTCGATTTCGGCCAGTGCGTTGATGTAGACCTCCAGTTGCGTGAGGTCCACAACCTTGCCGCGGCGTCCGCTGGTGCCGAATTGCAGCTCAACAGGCTCGTACTGCAGCTTTGACCGAAGCGCGTCATCCATGTTCGAGTTCCCCCCACACCGTTCGCGCCACTTCAACGATGCGCGCCGGCTTAGCCAATTTAACGTCGGACCAATGCCAGGAATCGGGACGCCTTCACGAGGGCTATGTGGTGGCCCCGCTCGGCCTCGTGGTCGACGTCCAGGAGCTTCTGGCCCTTTTCTTCAGCCTTCCAGTGTGGTGACTGATCACCGACCACGACGATATCGGTAACATGGCTCACCCGCGCCTCCACTATAGCGCCTGCTTTTCGAGCTAGCTTCTGGGCAGCCGCACGACGCATGGAAAGGCCGCCTGTAAACACTACCCGCTTACCGGTCAGAGACCGCACCCTCGCTGGCTTTTGAGCCTGACCCCGTGCCTCCAGAGCAGCCAGCATCTCCGCCGCGCTCGCGAAGCACTTCCTTCGCTGCCCGATGCAACGTTGAAGGATAGATTTTGTATGTGGGTTACAGGCCAGGTTCTTCACCTCTTTCGCCGTGATCTTCCGGGAACCGGCCCCGGACAAAAGAGCGGCATACAATTGGCCGATCTGATGGACGTCGTCTGCTTGGCGCCAGTGTCTTGCGCCTTTTTGGATCGCCCCAGGCGCGAAGCGCGGGGCAAAAGCGTCCGCCAGGACCTCCCTGCGCCCGAGGCGATGCAGCGCGATCCCGAAATCGCCGAGCTTCAAGGCGCAGTTGGACGCTACAAACACGTTCCGCGGTGTGATGTCCCGATGAACGGCTCCACTCTCATGAATCATCGTCACCGCGCGGAGCAGATGAACGATCTCCCGCCGCGCTCGCCGCTCGGGCCAGGGTTCCGGATTCCGCTCGAGGTAGGTGTTAAGATCCCCTTCATCCATGTACTCGGAGATCAGGCAATAGAGTGGCTTCCCGCGGCCGCGTGGAGCCCAGGCGAACGAGTCGTATACTGCGACCAAGGCTGGCACATGCCGAAGCAAATGACCAAAGTATGCTTCACTGTGCCAGGTTGCGGCGTCGATGGTTACCTTCAAGACGCACAGCCTGGGGGCGGAACTCTCCCCAGTTAACCGGTAGGCCTGGTATGCCGCGCCGAACCCACCTTGGCCCAGGAATTTCTCGATACGATATTCCCGGCCACGAATTGCGTCCTCCGCAATGAGCCCGGGACGCAGCCACAGCACGGATGCCTGTGTCGCCTTCAGTGTCAGCGTGGGTTGGGTTGATCGTGACACACACGATTCTATTCGGTTTCAAATGACACGGATGCCGCAAGTCGGGCGTTTATACTTTTCATTCCTGGCGGATCGCCACGACAGGATCGATGCGGGTGGCTCGCCAGGCCGGGACCCAGCAGGCTGCCGCGGCCGTTGCGGCGACCAGGACCGTCGCTATACCGATCAGCACCGGATCGTCCGCTTGGAGTCCTGCGAGATAGTGCTGGAGCAAGCGCTCCAGCGTCACCGCCGTAATGAGCCCGACTGCAATCCCGAAAGCGGCCAATCTCATGCTCTGCCAGAAGATCAGGGCCTGGATCTGTCGCGGACTGGCGCCCAGCGCCATCCGCACTCCGATCTCCTGCGTGCGCCGCGACGTAATATAGGACACAACGCCGTACACTCCAGCCGCGGAAAGAAGCAAAGCTAGAGATCCGGTTATACCTATCAGGGTCACGATGAAGCGGCGGTCCGAGACCGAATCGTCGATAAGCTTGGACATGGCCGCGGTCAGGAAGACCGGCTGGTTGGGATCAATGGCGGCGACCGCGCGGCGAATCGCCTGTCCAAGCCCCGCCAGAGGCCTGCTGCTGCGAACGACCAGGAAAGCGGCGGACTCCAGCGCACCACCTGAGAGATAAACTTCCAGGCCGGGTGCCTGATCGAGGGCGGCATGACGGATACTGCCGACTACGCCAACCACTTGTTTCCAGTGCGGCGGCTCATTGGGCCTGCAGTTAATGCAAATGCGCCCTCCAATGGCGTTTCCCGCCGGCCACAGTCGAGTTGCCGCCAGATCGTTGACGACGGCGACCTCGCGCGCCGGATCCACTTCTTCTTCGCGGAATAAACGGCCCTTCAGGAGCCGGACGCCCATCGTCTCCAGGTAGCCGTCGCTGACCTGATCGACTTCGGCGATCTGTTGCGTTTCCGGCCGGACCACGCCAAGCTCCGTAGCCGTTACCCATCCGCCGGTGTTGTCGCCGCTGAATGGTAGCGGGTTGACGGCGCCTGCCGACTCCACGCCGGGCATGATACGGGCAGCGTTTAGGATGCGGCGGAAAAGTAGCGCGTGCGCCTCCGGATGATTGAGATAGCGGTCGCCGGAGGCGACGATAATCGAAGCCAGCACCTGGTCCGTATTGAAACCAGGATCGGTGCGGAGAAGCCGGACGAAGCTGCCGGTTACGGCGCCGCCGATCACCACCAGCACCACGGTCACAACGATCTCGGAGAGCAGTAAGAGGGAACGGACTCGATTGCCGGACGTGCCGGCAATTCCGCGAGCCCCTGACACACAGAGCGAACCGGCCGACTCCATTGCCCCGGCTCTCCAGGCGGGGGCCAGACCGGCGGCGATGCCGGTGAGCACAGATGCCAAAATCGCGAAAGTGAATACCGGCGCGTCCGCGCTGGCGGCGGCCAGCCTGGGGATACTCATGGGGGTTATCGCCGGCAGCAGTCTCCAGGCCAGGGCGCAGAGCGCGTACCCAGAAAGCCCGCCGAGAGCGGCAAGTACGCAACTTTCCGTCAGTAACTGGCGTATGAGCCGTTTCCTGCCGGCTCCTAGTGCGGTACGGATGGCCATCTCGCGATCGCGGGCCAACGTACGGGCCAGCAGCAGATTGGCGAGGTTGGCGCATCCGATCATCAGAAAGATCAGAGCCGCCGCCATCAGAAGCATGAGTCCCGTTTGGGCGAACCCGAGAGTGCGGTCACGAAGCCATCCGGCGCGCAACGTGCGGTCTTTGTTGGTGCGCGGGTAGGCAAGGGCCAGGCGGGCCGCGATCGCCGTGAGATCCTGCTGCGCATGAGACAGCGATGTGCCCGGGCGCAGTCGCGCGATCGCGCCGTATCCTATGGTGTCGCGATGCGTCTGGGTTGGATCGATGGCCTCAGGCGCCCAAAAATCCATGTGGCCTGAGGGCGTGCTGACCGTAGTAGCGAGGCGCATTGGAAAATCGAAACCGGCCGGCATGACCCCGATGATCATACAGTCGTGGCCGTTCACTTGCACTTTGCGCCCGACCGCCCCGGGATCGGCCCGAAACCGTCGCACCCAGAGACCGTAGCTGAGGATCATCTCGTGGTTGCGCCCCGGTTGAGCTTCTTCGGGAAGGATGTTCCGTCCCAGCATTGGGCTTACGCCCAGAGTAGGAAAAATGTTAGCCGATACGTTTAGACCGTAGAGCGCCTCAGGTAGGGATCCAACGTCGCCGCCAAGGTTGAATAGAGCATAGTGATAGGTACCGAGGGCGGTAAAGCTGTGGTTTTCCCGTGCCACGTCTTCCATATCGCCGTGCGAGACCCAGTCCTGGCGCGCGTTGCCTCCACGGCTGGAGTCGGTCCGAATCTGAACCAGGGATTCCGAATGCGAATACGGAAACGGCTCGATCAGGACCGCTCTAACGGCGGCATAGACCACAGAGGCTGCGCCGACACCAATCGCGGTAATTAGAATTGCGAGAAGCGTGACCGCGGGAGCTCGGCCCAGCAAGCGAAATCCGTGTCGAATATCTGCGAGGGTGGACACTGGCTCACAGATAGACGAACGGGTCGCGGTATCGGTTTCTTTTAGCGCAGGCCGCCGGATGCCACTAGAGTCTCACCGGTCAGCCATCCGGAATCCGTGGACGCCAGGAAGACGGCAATCGGCGCGATGTCATCCGGCTGCGCAATGCGGCCCAGCGGCGTCTGGGCTTCGAACTGTTTTTGAAGGTCGCTGCCGATGAATCCAGCCGCATGGTTGCCTTCGGTCTCAACTATGCCGGGATTGATCGAGTTGACGCGGATCTTGCGCGGTCCCAGCTCCTTCGCCAGGACATGCGTGACGGCATCCACGGCGCCCTTGCTGGCGGTATAGACCGCCGTGGCGGGCGGCGCGATTTGCGACACGGTCGAGCCGATGTTAATTACGCTGCCGCCATCCGGCCCAAACAGTTTCGCGGCTTCCTGGGTCGCCAGGAGGAGCCCCAGCACATTGGTGTTGAACAGCCGGTGGAACTGATCTTCCGTAATCTCGTTGAGCGGCGCGAATTGGTACACGCCCGCGTTATTTACCAACACGTCCAGCTTCCCGAAGGTCCGCTTCGTCTCGGCGAAGAGACGTTGGACATCGGACGCTTTTGAAACATCGCCCTGAACCGCCACCGCTTTTCCACCCTGCGACGTGATTTCGGCCACCACGCGTTCGGCATCCGTTTTACTGGAAGCGTAGTTCACCACGACGGCGGCGCCCTCGGCCGCCATACTCTTGGCGATGCCCGCGCCGATGCCCTTTGATGCGCCCGTAACCACTGCGACTTTGTCTCTGAGTTTGTTCATATTCCTCACTCCTGTTAGAAGCGCGGCCAGGCCGCTCATTTCGATTGTTGTCTAATTGATGGGAACGGCCCGAAAAGGATTCAGCGGCCCGCGGCTAGGTTTTGTTTCCACCTTCGGTATGCTTGACATGCTGCCGGGAAGTTAGATACTAAGATTGCTTACTAAGATATCTATGGCAAAGCCGGATGCACTGCAGGGCTCTATCCCGCCTTGCACCGGCTGGAGGAATGCGGTTGGATTCGCGCCCAAATGGACCACTACCGAAAACAAGCGCCCGCCCGTGTATACAAACTCACGCTCGCCGGCCGCAAACAGCTCCTGGACGAAGAACACCGTTGGACATCCATAGCTGAGGCTATCGGGCAGGTGCTTGAGCGAGCCTGAAAGGAGCCATCATGTCGTGGATTTCCCGCATCGTTAATGCCTTCCGGCCGGAACACACGGCCGCCGTCCTGGATGACGAACTCCAAGTCCACCTCGACCAGCGCATCGCCGAGCTCGAGCGCGGCGGAATGCCTCGCGCGGAAACCGAACAGCGCGCCCGCCGCCAGCTCGGCAACCGGCTGCAACTGCGGGAATCCAGCTATGACGTCAAATCCGCGGCCTGGCTCGACGCCCTCCTGCGCGACTTCCGCTTAGGCCTGCGCATGCTGGCCAAGCATCGCACCGCCAGCCTGGCCGCCATTGTGTCCCTGGCTCTGGCGATCGGCGCCTACACCGCGGCGTTCACTTTGATTGATGCATTGATTCTGCGCCCTCTCCCGCTTCCCGCGCCGCGCCAGCTGATCGATGTAGCCCGCGTGATGCCGGGCTTCCTCAACCCCGATAAACAACCCAGCGAATGGCACAACTTCAGCTATCCCCAATATGAGCTTTTGCGCGACACCGCGGGCGATCGGGCCGACTTCTTCGGAATGTGCCTCTCCGGTGGACTGCAGCCGGCACAGTTCGATGACGCCGGGGGCGCCAGTGAGAACATTCGCGCCGAATCCATCTCCGGCCGGGGCTTCGAGATTCTGGGTGTCAGGCCCGCCCTCGGACGGCTCATCCATCCTGACGACGATTCTCTCACTGGAGGCCATCCCGTGGCCGTCCTGAGCTACGCCTTCTGGAGACGCCGCTTCGCCGCCAGTCCCTCCGCCATCGGACGCTGGGTAACGGTGAGTGATAAGCAATTCCAGATCGTGGGTATCGCCAAAGGCCCATTCGGCGGCGTCCAACCGGGATACCTGACGGATCTCTGGCTGCCGCTCTCCATTGCGGAGGGTCCGCGAAGGCTGGCCGACCCGGACGACGGACGCATCAACGTGTGGGGCCGCCTCCATCCGGGTATCGCACCTTCCCAACTGCGCGAGCCCCTGCACGCCGCGCTGACCAACTTCCTCCGCGAACGCATGCGCATCAATCCACCACGCATGCTTCACGGCGACCAGCTACGCCAGTTCAGCGACGCGCCGCTTCGTATCCGGGATGCCTCCGGCGGCCATGACTCGCTGTTCCGGTTCCAGTTTCGCCGGCCGCTCTCGATCCTAGCCCTCATCTGCGGTCTGCTTCTTCTGGTGGCCTGTTCCAACGTGGCGAACCTGATGATCGCCCGGGCCTCGGCCCGCACTGCCGAGATGGCGCTACGCCTCTCCCTGGGCGCCGCCCGTTTCCGGTTGTTCCAACAACTGTTGATCGAGAGCGCCCAACTCGCCGCGGCGGCCTGCGCACTGGGGCTCGTGTTCGCCGCCCTCGTAGCGCCCTCCATGGTCGCGCACCTGGGACCCACGGAGTTCCCAGCGTGGCTCGACGTCGGTCCTGGTTACCGCACTCTCGCCTTCGCCATCGCCCTCAGCTTGCTTACAGTCCTGATGTTCGGTGTCGTGCCGGCCCTGCGTGCATCTTCGGTTGCGCCCGGCGAAGCTCTCAAGGCGGGTGGACCGTCCAACTCGGGCCGCGCCGGCGCCCTTCGTTGGACACTGGCCGCCCAAGTTGCCTTCAGCGTGGCTGTGTTGTTCCTGTCCGGGCTTCTGCTGCTTTCTTTCCGCAAGCTGATCGCGGTCGACCTCGGCTTCGCCCGGGATAACGTCGTCTTATTCGACCTCGCGCCCCGAGATACCCACACCGATCGCCGTGCGTCCGGCACGGAGTTACTCGCGCATCTACGCCGCCTTCCCGCCGTCCGTGCCGCCAGTCTGTCGCAGCAGCGTCCCATGGGCGGAAACATGAGTTGGATCATGACACCGGTCATCCACTTGCCCGGCCGGCCCAACGAAATGGTTCAACCCGTGGAAGTATCCGTGTCCGAGGGATTCTTTGGCGCCATGCAAGTCCGTTGGATCGCCGGCCGCGACTTCCTCCCTGAGGAGATCGCCGGGAATTCCCCGGTGGTGATTGTGAATCAAGCTTTCGTCGACAAGTTTTTACCCGGACAGAATCCCATCGGCCAGAGCTTCTATAAGACGGGCGACGAACCGGAGCCCGATCCCCTCCCGCAACGGATCGTTGGAGTGGTGGCCAATTTCCGCTATAACAACCTGCGCCAGCCCCAAGGGCCGTCCATCTACACGCCGTTGCGCGATGCCGCCGGCGCTACACTCAATATCCGGACCGCCTCGGCACCCCATACTTTGACTCGCTGGCTGCGGAAGGAAATCGAATCAGCCGCGCCCATGCTGACAGTGCGCGGCAGTATCCTCCTCGCCTCTCAAATCGACAACACAATGATCGGCGAACGTCTGCTGGCACTCCTGGCCGGGTTCTTTTCCGCAGTTGCGCTGTTACTGGCTGGCGTGGGACTCTACGGCGTGGTCAACTACGCCGCGGTCCGCCGTACGCGCGAAATCGGCATCCGTATTGCGCTCGGAGCGCGGCGAGCCACGATGGTGCGTCTGATTGTCCGGGGGACCGCGGTACCGCTGGCGGCCGGCATCGCGTTGGGAACCGCGGGCGGCCTGGCGCTCGCCCGCCTTCTCGCGTCACAGCTATTCGCCGTCAACCCTGGAGATTTCTGGAGTCTGGCCGCCCCCATCGTGTGTATCCTGATCGCCGCCGCCGCCGCGGTTATTCCGCCGGCCCTCCGCGCAGCCAACGCCGATCCTCTCGCAGCCCTAAGGTACGAGTGAATCATCGGCTTGTTTTCAGGCGATAGACCGCACTACGCCACCATCCGCGCGCACGGCCGATCCGTTGACCGCGGACGCCAGAGGACTGCAAAGAAAAGCAACCACTGCCGCAACCTCCTCCGGTTTCGCGAAGCGTCGCAGCAGGGAAGTAGGACGAGCCTTCTCGAAAAACTCCTGCTCGAGTGCGCGCCGCTCGACACCCTTTTCCGCGGCGAGTCTGTCCACAAATCCGAGAACTCCCTCCGACTCCGTCGGGCCAGGCAATACGGCGTTCACCGTGACGGCCGTTCCAGCCGTGGTTTCAGCCAGCCCGCGAGATATCGCAAGCTGGGCAGTCTTGGTCATGCCGTAATGAATCATCTCCGCCGGAATCTGCAGGGCCGACTCGCTGGAAATGAAGATGATGCGCCCCCAGTTTCTTTTCTTCATGGGGCCGATATAGTGGCGGCTCAGCCGGACTCCGCTCAACACATTCACCTCGAAGAAGCGGCGCCAATCGTTGTCGGTGATTTGCTCAAACGGTTTCGGCTCGAAGATGCCAAGATTGTTCACCAGAATGTCGACGGCGGGGAAACGCTCGAGGACGTCGCGTATCCCGGCATCGGCCCCCAGGTCCGCGGCGATTCCGTGAGCGGCGCCGCTGACGCGCACCGCATTGTCGACCCGCTCCTGGGTGCGGCCATTTACAATGACCGCCGCGCCCTCCTTCGCCAGCGCGGTGGCAATGGCCAGACCAATGCCGGCGGTTGATCCAGTCACAAGAGCGCTCTTGCTTTCCAGTTGGAGGTTCATAGAGTGTTAGATGCAAGAGCGCGCTGACCGGTGCGGGGTGTCTATAGATTCAGCGCCTTGTGGCAGGGGAATCATGCGATAAAAGCGGCCGTAGCTGCGCTCCGGCCGGCGAATGCCATGATTGCTATTCTCGTGTTCGCCCGCCACGGGGCAGCGCAGCGGGCGTGGCACAATGATCTCCATGAGCTATGCGCAACCCATACTGGGCGTGTGCCTTCTGATCGCGCTGATTGGACTGGTACGGCTGCGACGCTGTCCGGGTTCCCGGTTGTCGCTTGCCGGCGTGCTGGCAGTCGGGTTAGCCGCGTGGCCGCCGGTTGATTGGTTGCTCTCGCGTCCACTGGAAGTCTGGTATCCCGTCCGTCCGTTTCCTGCTAAATCAGCGGAGGCAATTGTGGTACTTTCCGCCGGCGTGAAGCCGCCTGTTTTTGAACGCCCGTACGCCTTGGTGGATCAGGAGACCTTCGAACGTGTTCAGTATGCCGCCTGGCTTTATAGTCACTGGCAGCCGCTACCGCTGTTGCTGTGTGGGGGCCGGGAAGACGGCGGAGGACCAGCCATTTTTTCCGCCGCCATGCGCGATCAGCTTCGAGCCACCGCTGTGCCGGAGAACATGATCTGGACCGAGGATCGTTCCCGATCCACCCGGGAGAACGCAACTTATGGCGCGGAGATTTTGCGGGCGCACGGGATCCGGAGAATTGCCCTGGTGGTCGACGCGCAGAGTATGCCGCGCGCGGCAGCCTGTTTCCAGAAAGTGGGAATCACTGTAGTGCCGGCGCCTTCCGGGTTCCGGGAGTGGGGGCCTTTCTTTCAGGAGATCGTTCCAAGCTGGAAGGCGATTCGCCACAATGAGGGCACGCTTCACGAGACTTTAGGCCTCGCCTGGTACTGGCTGCGCGGATGGATCTAAGACGTTTCCAAGCCCTGCCGGCCCTCTAGGCAGCCGTCTCCAGAATCGCCTGGATGAGTGCGTCGTAATCCATGCCGCCGGCGGCGGCCGACTGTGCAAAGTCCTCGTCTTGGGCAAGAGATGGGTTTGGGTTAGCCTCGATGACGAACAACTCCCCGTTGGGTGTAAGCCGCACGTCGAGGCGTCCGAATCCCCGAATCTTGAGCCAGCGGTAGACATTACGCGCCAGCTTGCGCAGACTTTCCTGAGTAGCGGGCGGCAGTTCTTTGGCCGGTCCATTGGTAATGCCCCACTTTTTGCGGTATGAGTCGTTCCACTTTGCGTGGTACGTAGCAAACTTTGGAACGTCCTCCGGCACATTCTCGAAGAAGATTTCGCGCGGGGGAAGAACGGTAAGGCGGCGGGTCCCCAGCACGCCGACATAGAGTTCCCGGCCCTCGATATACGCTTCGATCAGCACGTCGCACTCGAATTTCTGGTGAATGAATCGTATTCTCTCGATCGCCTCCCCCTCGTCGCGCACAAAGGAGGCCTTGCTGATGCCATCGGAGGACTCCTCACCCACGGGTTTGACGAAGGCGGGGTAGGTGAAACGTTTGAGGCTGCGGAGAGGCGAGAGCCGGTGGGAGACGACGAAGCGGGGCAAATGCACACGATGATACGCCAGCACCTTCTTCGCCAGCGCCTTGTCTTTGCAGAGAAGCAAAGCCTCGGGTCCGGAGCCGGTATAGCGGACCTTCATCAGTTCCAGCAGGGCGGGGATATTGGGTTCGTACGACCGGTCGTGGCGGAAGGACTCCGACAGATTGAAAACGACATCCGGAGTGCAGCTTTTCAATTTTTCCACGATGTGGGTGACATTGTCGAAAACCGCGAGAGTCTCGACCTCGTGGCCGAGACGCTGCAGACATTGCAGCACATCGGCCTCGGTCGGTTTCTGTTCCAGCTTCAGCGATTCGGCGGAAAAGGTCTCATCGGGATCCCTGGGGCGCGCGACATCGAACAGGACCAGAATCTTCATCGTCAGACCGACCTTTTGAACCTGCCCGTATACTGGTGATTTGTCACCAGTGTTGCCAGGTACGATGCCAGCTCGAAGTGCAGGCGGACGGAATCGCGCTGCGCCATCAGATGCAGTTCGCGGCAGCGCTCGATAATCTTGCGCACTAACGTGGTTACGATATATTTTCGCTGCCCCGTCCATTCGACGACGGACGCGATGAGAGCGCCGCGAAGCCTGCGCATCAATTTTACCGCTGGCTCGCTTCCAGGTTCGTCCTTTCCGAAGATCTGGCGCAAATCCGCATCGTAGAAATCCGGAAAGTCTTCGGCGTAGAGCTTACGCCGGGCGGCGTAATGGCGGGCCAGCGTGCTTCGAAGTTTGCTCGCCTCGGAGATCCGGCGACCGCGTGTCACTGGCGGCGCACCGCCGGCCGCCTCCTGCATCAGTGTGTTCACGTACTCCAGCTTCTCGAGCGCCTTCCAACCCTGGTAGCGCGCCCGCCAGGACTCCGGTCCGGTTGCCAGCCACACGGCAAAAGTTTCGGCAAAATCTTCGTCCGGATGGGCTTGCGCATACCAGTTGGGGAGATGCCGCACGAAGCTCTTGCTAAAGGGCCTCGGCGTGTAGGTCTCGGGCGCATATTCGGTTTCCGGGCTGCCGAAAACGTCGCGCCAGTCCGGGCGCGACGAGTACCGGTAGGCATGGTCTATGGCATGACCGCATTCATGCCGCAGAAGCATCTGGCACCAATCCACGGTTCCCCCTTCAACTTCCATCATCTGATGCAATTCCAGGGCCTTCAGCCGCGGATGGGCCAGATAGAACGGAATCGCAATGGCGGGGACGCCTGCGGGCGAGAACCACTCATCTCCCAGGTAGGCATCCGGCCGCAAGGGTACGCCACGCGCCGCGAGCTCTTCATACAATTGATCGACACGGGGCTTCAGCTCGCTCTGCTCCAGGCGTAGGCCGAGATCGCAAATACGCAGCGCGAGCAGTTCTTCATCCTTGAGCGCGGTCCAGAACGGTTCTGCAGCCACCTGCATGGCTCTATCGTAGTCGATCTGAGCCACCCGCGAGATTTCAGCTCTATGGTCGGGAGGCCGCCCTATTGCCCGGCCTGCTGGATCATCGCTACGCCCCACGGCTCGAGAGTAAGCACCGCACTCCGAGCCACGGGCGTGCGCGAGAGCAATTCCTGGCCTGCCGCGTAGGGATAGTCTATCCGTTGCGGCTCCGAGGAAAAGTTGAAGTAGTAGTGGATTGCCTGGTGGCTGCGGCTGGTTCCGTGTTTGACTCTCACCGCGGCGGGCAGTTTCTGGTCGGGTCCGGTCAGGCCCGCCCGCTCTAACACGCGTTCCAGCACTTTCTGCTGCAGGGCGTCGCTTAGCACGGACCCTTCGTAAGTCACCGTGCCCTTGCCGAAATGGTTCTCCGTGATGGCCGGATACTTGGCGAAGAACGGGTGGTCGTAGTAAGCCAGGGGTGTGGCCGTATCCGGCAGCAGCATTTCCGCCCACTCGCTCACCAGGTTTTGAGCGCCTGCGTGGAAGGGGTCGCCCTTGAGCGCCAGGGGCTTTTCGAGACTGGAAAATTCCTGATAGTGGAAGCCGGCGGCTTCCCGCAGCGGTCCCGGCGCCATGGCCGCGCGCACCGTCGAGTACTCGTCGCAGAAGCCGCTCTTCAGCGTCAGCACCAGGTGACCGCCGGCCTTCACATAATCGCTCAGCCGCTTGAGAAGCGCGTCGCCGGCGACGTACAGGGGAGGCACCACAAGCACTTTGTAGGCGCTGAGGTCTTCGGTCTCGGGAAAGACAAAATCTACGCCCGCGTTCAAGCGGTAAAGCGCGCGATACAGGCGCCGCATCTCCAGGTCGTAACCGTTCGGATGGCTCCAGGGCATGTCGCCGGCCGGTTGCGACACCAGAAACGGCATGTATTCGATGCCGCGCCGGGAATCGTTGCTGTAGAGCAGGGCTACCGGATGGGACGGCTTCAGATCGACGATCTGGGAGCCGATGCGCTGGAGTTCATGCGCGGTGCGCGCGACCTCGCCGTAGATGCGCCCGGGTTCGAGATCGTGAGACAACACGCCCTTCCAGTAAGTCTCCTGGCCGTAGTGCAGCGAATGCCAGTGCCAATACTCCACCATGTTCGCGCCGGTGGCCGCCATCAGGTAGACATCCTGGCGCAATTGTCCGTCGTAGGGCGGAAACTGCGAGCGGGAATCCCAGCCGATGGTTTGCGCATTGATCTCCGTCACCAGGTAGTTGGCGCCCTTCAGCGAACGCGCGAAGTCGCCGCCGTAGCTCGACCCTTCCCCGTCGTAATGATCCTGGGTCGCGTGATAGGGATTGATGCCTACGATGTCCAGGCTCTTGGAAATCGCGTATTCGTTGACATCCGAGCGGGTAGCACCGCCGAAATCCTGCATCACAAACTGGTCTGGGCGCAGATATTCACGCACCAGCGCCGCCTGCCCGGCCAGGTAGTGTGTCGCGATGGAATCCTGGTAGCGGTCCCACTCCAGCTTCCAACCGGGATTCAAAATCCCGTTTCGCGGAGGAAGCTCCGACCAGCCGTGGAGCTGTTGACCCCAGTACACCAGCCCCCAGATCTTGTTCAGGCGGTCGACCCCCGAGAACCTCTCCTGCAGATAACGCACGAAGCCGGCCTGCACGTCGCTGCCCGCCGTGCCGTAAGAAGTCGTCTCGTTGTCGATTTGATACCCGATGATCGCGCGGTTGTCGCGATAATGTTCGGCGATCTTGCGGATGATTCGCTCGGAATAGCGCAGAAAATCCGGATTGGTGATGTCCATGTTCTGGCGAATACCGTAAGTGGCCTTTTGCCCGTCCAGCCGCGTCACCAGGATCTCCGGATGCTTTTTGAACATCCACGGTGGAATCGAGTAGGTGGGGGTGCCCATGATCACGCGGATGTGCGCGCGCGCCAGCCGCTCGACGATGCGGTCCATCCAGGCGAATTCAAACCGGCCATCTTCGGGCTCCCAGACACTCCACGTCGATTCGCCCACCCGGACCACGTTGATGCCTGCCTGCTGCATCAGTTGGACATCTTTCTCCAGCCGGTCCTCCGGCATATATTCCTCATAGAAGGCCGCGCCGTAGAGGAAAGTGTCCATCCGGCCAGGATCGAAGCGCTCTTGCGTCTGCCCCTGGGAACTGGTTGCGAGAGTGGCGAACAGAGCCACCATCGGCGGGGCCAGCCAGGGCGCCCAGTGGGGCAGGGAAGAAGTCTTCATAGAAGGGTTATCGTATCAGGACCCCCGCGTCGCGGCTTATTCATACCGCAATGCCACCACAGGCGCTACCCTGGTGGCGCGGCGAGCGGGGACCAATGTAGCGATGAACGCGACCGTGGCCAGCAGCAGCGCCACGCCGGTAAGAGTCAGCGGGTCGCCTGCCTTGACCCCGTAAAGCATGCCGGCCATGAGCCGGGTGAGCCCCATCGCGGCAGCCAGCCCGATACCCAGCCCGGCCAAAACGGGAAGCATCCCCTGGGAGAGAACGGCCTTCAATACGTCCGCCTGGCCTGCGCCCAGTGCCATCCGGATGCCGATTTCGCGCGTGCGTTGCGCGACAGTGTAAGAAATCACCCCGTAGATTCCGACCGCCGCCAGCAACAGCGCCAACCCCGCGAAGATGCTCAGCAGCAGCATGGAAAAGCGCCGGTCCGCGATGGAAGCCGAGACGATCTGATCCATGGTCCGCACTCCGTAGACCGGCTGGTCGTGGCTGCTTTCGAGGACTGCGGCGCGCACTGCCGGCAGCATCGCCAGCGGATCGGCTCCCGTGCGCACCACAAAGACGCTGGAGCCTGCCATGCCCTTCATGAATTGTTCGGGCACCTGAGACATCGGTAGATAGACCTGGCTGCGGACTCGAGTTCCGGCATCGCGGTCCAGCCCCCAGTGGTTGACGTGACCGACGATACCCACAATCTCCATCGGCAGGGTAACCTCAGGGCCCAGATCGCCGCCTACGTCGGCAACCGCGATCCTCTTGCCGAGGGGATCTTCGTGCGGGAAAACCGTGCGCGCGAGGACCTCGTCGATCACCGCCACGTGAGAGCCGCGGTGCATATCCACGAGTTCGATGTATCGGCCGCGCAGGAGGGGAATCCGCATGGCCCTGAGATAGCCGGGGCTGGTGGCGTACAAAAGCGACCACAACATGTCGCCCTGGGAGGTGGGGCGGGGCCGTCCGTTGACGTAGAAGGGGATCTCGGTGTCGCTTTCAACCAAAGGAATCGACGAGGTTACTGCGGCGCTCTTAACTCCTGGCACGGCTTGTATGCGATCCACGCTCTGCTCGAAGTTCTGCAGGATCCGATCGCTGCTGCTCGTGTTGGCCGGTGACAGGCCTATTGAAAAGGTCAGAACGTGGCCGGAGTCGAATCCCGGATGGGCGCCGTGCAGGCTCCAGATGGTGCGCAGCATCAGCCCGGCGCCTGCCAGCAGCACCAGCGCGGCCGCCACTTCCGAGACCACCAGCAGGTTGTGCAAACGCCGCGGCCCGGAGGACGAACCCCGGCTGCCTTCCTGCAAAGACTCATGCAGCTCGGTAACGGAGGCGTGCAGGGCCGGAGCCAGTCCGAAAACGATGCCAGTGAGGAGCGAGACGCCCAGAGCAAAAGCGAGCACCCAGCCGTCCACGCCGATGTTCTCCATGCGCGGCAGGCCGCCCGGCACGGCCGCCAGCACCGCCTGCGTGCACCAGGGAGCAATGGTCAATCCCGCGACGCCTCCGGCGAGCGCTAACAGCACGCTCTCGGTAAGCAGTTGCCGGATGACGCGGCCGCGGCCGGCGCCCATGGCAACGCGGATGGCAATCTCCTTCCGGCGTCTGGTGAAACGCGCCAGCAGCAGGTTCGCCACGTTGGCGCAGGCGATGAGGAGCACGAAGCCCACCGCGCCCAGCAGAACCAGTAGCGTCGGGCGGGTGTCTCCGACGATCACACTCGTGAGCGGCGCGATGTCGACGCCGTGCTTGGAATTCGCTTTCGGATAGACTTCGGCCAGGTGGGCCGCGATGGCGGTCATTTCCGATTGGGCCTGGGTCTCGCTCACGCCGGGTTTGAGCCGCCCCACCGCGGACATCCCGGGATGCATTTCGCGCGCCCTGGCCAGCAGATCGTCCCACTGTTCCAGGGGAGTGTAAATGTCAGCCTGGCCTTCGAGCTGAAAATCGGCGGGAACCACTCCCACGATGGTGTAGCTGCGGCCGTTGAGTGTGAGCTGGTTGCCGAGCACCGTGGGGTTGGAACCGAACCTCCTGCTCCACAGGCCGCCACCGATGAGGACCACGGGCGAAGCGCCGAGCCTGTCGGTGCGAGAATCGAAATCGCGGCCCAGCACGGGGCTGATCCCAAGCACGGGGAAGAAATCGGCCGAGACCATCTTGCCGCTCAGATGCTCGGGTTGCCTTCCGCCGGTGACGTCGTAGTCTGCCCAGCGATATGCGGCCAGCCCCGCAAAGCTGTGGCTCTGGTCTTTCCAGTCCACGAAGTTCGGATAGGAGACCGCCATTCTGGCGAATTCGGGCGACGTCTCCCTGAGCTGCATCAGGCGGTCGGGATGCAAATAGGGTAGCGGCTGGAGCAGCACGCCATCGACCACGCTGAATATCGCTGTGTTAGCGCCAATGCCGAGCGCCAGGGCAATCACCGCCACTGCCGCAAAACCCGGGTTCCTCGCCAGCATGCGCAACCCGTAACGAATGTCCTGAATGAATAACCGCATACAACTGTCTCCTGACGCCGAGGCTAACCGCGTGCCTCACGCGTATTGATTACTGCGGGCGCCGCCGCGGCGATGTTCCTGGCCTCTTACGTCCAGCTGGTCACTCGTGCCGCAGAGCGACTATCGGATTTACCTTCGTCGCCCGGTGAGCCGGCAGATAACTGGCCAGCAACGCTACCAGGCTCAGGATCAGAATCGCGCCGCCGAATACCAACGCATCGTCGGACCTGAGCTTGGGCAGAAACGCCGATGAAGCTTTGAGCGCTACCAGCGCAATCAGCGTGCCCGCGCCCAGCCCCGACACCGTCAAAATGGTACCCTCTCGCAGCATCGTCGAAAGCACATGCCAGGAGCGCCCGCCCAGTGCGATGCGTATGCCGAACTCGTGTGTGCGCTGCCTGGCGGCGAAGGTCAGCACGCTATACAGGCCGATCGCCGACAGTGCCAAACAGATCGCACCCACCACGCCCACCATAATAGCCGCCACTCGCTGCGCATAGAGCGCCGCTCCCAGAAAATTCTGGTACGGGATGAAGCCGCTGCTGCGCGTCGCGGGATTAATAGCGGCGGCCTCCCGCCCGAGTGGCCCGAGCATGCCCTCCAACGGCCGGGTGGTCCGCACGAAGAACGCCATCCAGAACTCGCCTCCCGAGAACTGGCGGCAGGAGGTGTAGAAATACGGGGCCGCTCCTTCCGTCAGCCGCCGATATTTGCTGTCTCGCGCCAACCCGATCACGGCAAATAACCGCCCAATTGCAAGGACCTTGCGCCCCAAAACAGGTCCAGTGCCGAAAAAGCGCCGTCTGAACGCCTCATTAACGATCATCACCGGAATGCTTCCGCGGTCATCCTGTTCGCTGAAATCTCGGCCTTCCAGAAGTGGAATCCTCAGCAGATTGAAATATCCGGGTGACACGCTGCTGTTCAGAACCCGCATGGGCTCCCCCAAAGCCGGCACATATCCTTGCACACTGACTTCTGTGTCCGAACTGTCGCCGATCTCAAGAGGGACAAAATTGGAATAGCTTACCCCCTCCACCCCGGGCAGTCCACGGAGCCGTTCTGTAAGCCGCTGGCAGAACTGCACGCGTGCCTCCCCCGTCCGGCAAAAGGTCTCCACGTAGTATTTCGCGCATGCCACATTGTGCGCGTCCATCCCGGGGTCGATGGCGCGCGCACTATAGAAACCCCGGACCAGAACTCCGGTGCCCACCAGCGCCACCAGCGCCAGCGCCACCTCCGCAACCACCAGTAGCGAACGCGTGCGGCCCGCGCCGGGACCCGACGTCGAGCCCCGGGAGCTCTCCTGTAGCCCCGCAATAACCGAGGCGCGCATCGACTGCAGCGCCGGCGCGACACCGGTAAGCACCGCCGCGGCCGCGCAAATCAGAATGGTGAACGCCAGCATGTGCCAGTTCGTCGTCGAGCCGAATTCGATCGGCAAGTTGACGGGAGGAAACAGCCACAGGAGCGCCTGGCCGCACCACATGGCCAGCAGTGTGCCGGCCGCCGCGCCGATCATCGCGAGCAACAGGCTCTCCGTAAGCAATTGCCGGAACAGCCGTGATGGGCGCGCGCCCAAAGCCACCCGGATACTGAACTCCTTCTGCCGCGCCGACGCGCGCGCCAATTGCAGGTTGGTCACGTTCGCGGCCACAATCAGGAACAGCAAAACACATACGGCCATCAGAATCTGCAAGGGCGTCCGCAGTAAATGATGGACCCCCAGGTGGCCTCGCGCGACCGCAACCAGTGCCGCGCTGCATGCGCGGTTCGTCCTTGGATTAGCCTCCGCCATGCGCTGTGCACAGGCCACCACCTCCGCCCGCGCCCGCTCCATCGTGACGCCGCGCCGCAGCCTGGCCGTAAGCCACATCTGGCGCGCATCGCGCTCGTTGAGAAGCCACGGCCCCTGGCCATTCATCTCCGGCGCAAGCGATAGCGGCACCCACATCTGCAGCAGCAACCCCGGTACGGCTCCGCGGAACTCGGGCGGGATTACGCCCACCACCGTCAGTTCGCGCTGATTTACGCGCATGGTTCTGCCGATAGCGCGCGGGTCGCGGCCGAACACGCTTTGCCAAAGCCGGTCGCTGATGATTACTACTTGCGGCCCGCCCGGCCCGTCGCCCGATTCTTCAGGCAGGAACGTCCGCCCGCGAACGGCTTTGATGCCCATCACCGAAAAGTAGTTTGACGTGACGAATTCGCCCCAGATTAATCGCGGGTTCTGGTCGTTGCCGACCGTGAAAACGTTAGCCAGCGACGCCGCCAGCCCGGAGACTTGGCGCAGGCTGTCCCGGTAATCGCGGTAGTCGCGATAGGCCGTGTTCTGAACCCCGCCGTTGGGCAGCACGGTTTCGAGCGTCGCCAGTTCGCTGCCGCGCGCCGCGCCCGGGATCGGGTTGAGCAGCACGGAGTCGATCCAGCCGAATACCGTCGAACTGGCTGCAATCCCGACGGCCAAGGTAAGGGTCGCGGTTACCGTGAGGCCGGGGCTTCCGCGGAGATTGCGCATTCCATAGCGTAGGTCTTCTAGCAATGAACGCATGACACCTTCACCTGCACGATGCGGTCCAACCTAACCGATGGATTCCAATGGCCAAACTGTATGCGCCTGGTCCAGTGTGAGATTGTAGTGTCCGAAAATGGGAAGCGCGTGGGACATTTTCAGCGTTAAGGACAAGGTTATCATAAATACCCGCTTGGAACCGGATATCCGTGGTATTCGTAAAGATATAAGGACCTTATGGGTTTTCTGAGCGACTTGCGCTATTCCGCCCGCAGCCTCCTCGGCGAGCCCGGCTTCACCGCCGTCGCCGTCCTGACAGTAGCCCTCGGCATAGGCGCCAATACCGCCATTTTCTCGGTTGTAAACGGAGTTCTGCTGCGCCCGCTCCCCTATCCCCATCCGGAGCGGCTGGTAGCACTGCGCGAAGTGCTGCCGGCCTTCGCACAAACGTATCCCACCCTGCCGGCGAGTGCCTGGCATTTCACCCAATGGCAGCATCGCGCGAAATCCCTGGAAGGGCTGGCGGCCATACAAGCCAACAGCCTGACCCTTACCGGCTCCGCCGAGCCGGAGCAAATCGACTCCATGCGTGCATCGGCGGGCCTCTTCGACGTATTCGGCGTTCACCCGGCGCTGGGCCGCGGCTTTCTCCCCGGTGAGGACCAGGAAGGTAAGAACCACGTAGCCATCCTGAGCGACGGCCTCTGGCGCCGCCGGTTCAACGCCGATCGCGCGATTCTGGGCCGAACCATCCAGCTCGATAGTCAGGCGTTCACTGTCGTCGGTGTTCTGCCGGCGTGGTTCCGGTTTCCCAACTTGAGCCTGATGGAACTCGGCAAGGTCCAGGCCGGAACGCCGCAACTCTTCGTCCCCCTGGCGTTCAATCAGGAAGAATTGGGGGTGCTGATGGGCCGTTTCAACTACAACGTCGTTGCGCGGCTGAAGAGCGGCGTCGGGTTGGAAAAGGCCATCGCGGAGTTGAACGTGATTGCGCGGCAGCTGGTGAACGAATCGGGCGAAAAGGTCGAGCTGCGCGCCGCCGGTGCTCCCTTGCTTGACTCGATGGTCGGCGCCTCCCGCCGCGGCCTGCTGGTGCTGTTGAGCGCGGTCGGAGCCGTGCTGCTGATCGTTTGTGTAAATCTGGCCAACCTGATGCTGGCCCGCGCCGAGCGGAGAGGCAGGGAATCGGCTGTCAGGGCGGCCCTGGGCGCCAGTGGCGGCCAGCTATTGCGGGAAGCGCTTACGGCGCCGCTGCTGGTAGCGCTGGCGGGCGGCGCTCTGGGAATTGCACTGGCGGCGAGCGGCCTGAACACGCTTTTGAGAAACGCTCCGGCGGACCTCCCGCGCCTGAACGAAGTTCGCCTGGATGCGCCGGTCTTGCTCTACGCCCTTGGCATTACCACGTTAGCCGGCCTGCTGTTCGGGCTGGGCCCCGCCTGGCACTTCTCCCGTACCGATCCCCAGTCCTCCCTGAGAGGCGGCGGGCGGACCGCCACTACCGGAACGGGCGGACTGCGGCTGCGCAGCGCGCTGATTACCGCCGAGGTCGGACTGAGCACTCTCCTGCTGGTAGTTGCGGCGCTCTTGATGAGCAGCTTCTTACGGATGATGCGGTCTGATAAGGGCTTCCGTGCCCCCACCGTACTCTCGGCGGAGGTCCAGATTCCGCTGGCCAGATACCGGGAACCCGAACAGTGCGCCCGGTTTCATCTGCAGCTGCTGGCGGAGCTTGCCGCCCAGCCCGGGGTGCTGTCGTCCGCTGTCATCAGCGCCCTGCCGCTCGAGGGCGAGATCTGGATTGATAACGTGTCGGTGCCCGGTGATCCGCGCAACGACTGGGAAAAGGTGACAGCCAATGTCCGCTTCACAAGCCAGGACTACTTCCGCACTATGGGTATTCCCCTACGCGCCGGCCGGACGTTCAGTGAAAACGATCGCAAGCGGGATCCCGCCATCGTCTCGGAACGGTTGGCCGCGGCTTTGTGGCCCGGGCTGAGCCCGGTGGGGCGGCAGATCCTGAACGGCGGTAAATCGCGCGAGGTGATCGGCGTAGTAGGGGATGTGCGCGCGGAGCCGAACAGGCCGCCGGTTTTCATGGTGTATCGCCCTTATTGGGACTGGCCCCTGCGCCGCATGTTATTGGTGTCGCGCGCCACGAGCGATCCGCTCTCCATTGCCGGAGGGATGCGGGCGGCGGTGCACGGCGTCGATCGCGACGTGCCCATCACCCACATCCGCACGATGCGCGAGGTGCTGGACGATTCCGCCGCCCAGCAACGCTTTCAGATGCTGCTGGCCGGGGTGTTCGCCGCCGCGGCTCTCATGTTGGCCAGTCTGGGAATCTACGGAGTGGTCTCGTATGCGGTGGCCCGGCGTATCAATGAAATTGGCATCCGCATGGCGCTGGGCGCGCCGGCCGGCAGCGTGTACCGCCTGATGCTGCGGCAAGCCATGATGCCCGTCATCCTGGGCTTGGCCGCCGGAATGGCGGTTGCCTTGGCTGCGGGCAATGTACTCTCCAAGCTGCTCTACGAAGTCAGCCCGCGCGATCCGGCCGTCCTGGCCGGCGTGGCTTTCATGCTGGGCCTTGTAGGTCTGGCCGCCTGCACCGTTCCTGCCCGCCGCGCCGCGCGCGTGGATCCGCTCGAAGCGCTGCGATGCGAGTAATGCGGTTAGGGAAAAATCTATCAACGCAATTGCATCCTGGTAAGCTTGGGGTGTTTCCATCCGAGGAAGCTCACGTGACGAAGCACCGCCTCGCAATCCTGCTCTGTCTATTAGTTCTCGTGTTCGCGGCCGCCGGGGCGCAACCACCGCCATATTCTTTCTCCGATCCGAACCTTCCGCCGGAGAAGCGCATCGCGAGCCTCCTGTCGCTCATGACCCCGGACGAAAAGATCAACTGCCTGGGCACCCGCACCGGCGTTCCCCGGCTCGGCGTTCCCAATATCGGCGGCTCCGAGGGCCTTCACGGCGTTGTGCAGCGCCAGCCACGCGGCCAGAACCAGCCCATCACCACCACGCAGTTTCCGCAACCTCCCGGAATGGGCGAGACGTGGGATCCCGACCTCGTCCGCCAGGCCGCCGCCGTCCAGGGCTATGAAGCCCGCTTCATCACCCAAACCGCGAAGTACAACCGCCAGATCCTCATGCAGTGGGGACCACAGTCCGACCTGGCGCGCGACCCGCGTTGGGGCCGCAGCGAGGAGGTCTACGGCGAGGACCCATTCTTCAATGGGACCATGGCGGTTGCCTTCATCAAAGGCCTGCAGGGCGAGGACCCGAAATACTGGCAGGCCGCGGCGCTGCTCAAGCACTTCCTCGCCAATAGCAATGAAGACCACCGCAACGTCTCGTCTTCCGATTTCGACGAGCGCTTGTTCTGGGAGTATTACTCCGTCCCATTCCGTATGGGCTTCCAGGAAGGTGGGGCGCGCGCCGTTATGGCCTCGTACAATGCCTGGAACGGCACGACCATGGCCGTCCATCCCATTCTGCGCAGCATCCTGCGTGATAAATGGGGTGTTGATGTCATCTCCAGCGATGGCGGAGCCGTCAGGCTCCTGGTCGAGCCGCGCCATCTCTACCCTAACCAGGAAGCCGCTGTGGTCGCCTGCGTGAAAGCCGGTATCAATCAGTTCCTCGACAGGTATGCCGAGGAAGCCAAGGCCGCTCTCAAAGACGGCACTCTCAGTATCGAGGACGTTGATACAGCCCTTCGCCTCAAATTCCGAATCGCCATCAAGCTAGGCCTGCTCGATCCGCCGGATATGGTCCCGTACTCGAAGATCAAAGACTCGCCCGAGCCCTGGAATACTGAAAAAGATCGCGCCGTTTCCCTTCAGATCGCCCTTGAATCCGTCGTCCTTCTCAAGAACGACAAGAACTTCCTCCCGCTCGAAAAGAAATCCCTCAAATCCGTTGCGGTGATCGGCCCGTTGGCTGACTCCGTCCACTGGGACTGGTACGGCGGCACGCCTCCTTATGCTGTCACGCCGTTACAGGGCATCAAGGAGGAACTCGGCCCTAACTTCACGGTTAACTACGCTGCCGATGAACTCGGCAACGCGGCGGTCAACGCCGCGCGCAAGTCCGACGTGGCCGTTGTGGTAGTCGGGAACGATCCCACCTGCGGTCCAGACATGGGGCACGATTGGTACAGCGGCCCGGAGGGCGGCGGCGTCACCTTGCCCTGCGCGGTGCCGAGCGACGGCCGCGAAGGCCGTGACCGCGAGACCATCGACCTGTACCAGGAACAACTGATCAAGCAGGTCTTCGCCGCGAATCCGAAGACCGTCGTCGTGCTAGTTTCCAGTTTCCCCTACGCCATTAACTGGACGCAGGCCCATATTCCCGCCATCCTCCACATGACGCATTCCTCTCAGGATGAAGGAACCGCGCTGGCGAAAGTCCTCTTCGGCGACTACACGCCGGGCGGACATCTGGTCGTAACCTGGCCCAAATCTATAGACCAGTTGCCGCCCATGATGGATTACAACGTCCGCCACGGCCGCACCTACATGTACTTCAAGGGCGAGCCGCTTTACCCCTTCGGATTCGGCCTCAGCTACACGACGTTCAAGTTTTCTAATCTGAAGATCAGTTCCGGTCAGGTTGCCGGAAACGGAACGGTGAGGGTCAGCGTGGACGTGACCAACACGGGCAGCCGCGCCGGGGACGAAGTGGTCCAACTGTATGCGAAGCACCTGGGCTCGAAAGTCGAGCGCCCGCGCGAACAGCTCGCCGGATTCCAGCGCGTGACCGTGCAGCCCAACGAGACCAGGACGGTTGAAATCGCCCTCCCGGCGTCGCGCCTGGCGTACTATGACGCAAAAGTCCAGGGCTTGCGCGTCGAGGCCGAACCTGTCAGCCTCATGATCGGCGATTCGTCCGCCAACATCCATCTCAGCGCCACGCTGCGCGTACAGTAGACCACAACAAATCCGGCCATGTCTGCCCGCATTGCTACAATGGTCGTATATGCGGATTCTGCTCTTCAGCGGAAAAGGGGGGGTGGGCAAAACCAGCCTGGCTGCGGCTACCGGCGTACAGCTCGCGCGTCTCGGCCATCGCACGCTGGTGATGAGCGTCGATCCGGCGCACAGCCTGGCCGATTCCTTCGACCTGGAGACCAGCCTCTTTCACGAAAAGACCGGCGATCCGTATCCCATCAACGACCGCCTGTCCATTCACGAAGTTAACATCCAACGTGAGATAAAGCGGCATTGGCGCGAAATCTCCGCTTACGTGATTTCCGTGCTGCGCACCACCGGCATCAGCGATGTGGAAGCCGAGGAGCTGGCCATCCTTCCTGGCATGGAAGAGTTGAGCGCCATGATGTGGGTGAACCAGTTCCGGCGCGAACAGCGCTACGACGTCATCGTGCTCGACTGCGCGCCTACCGCCGAATCCATGCGGTTCGTCAGCATGCCCACCACGCTCGATTGGTACATGAAGCACATTTTCCCGTTTCAGCGCACCGTGCTGAAGGCCGTGCGTCCGCTGGCCAACCGGGTTTCGCCGGTGGAGTTGCCGACCGACAGTTACTTTGCCAATATCCAGGACCTGTTCGGCAAACTGGATGGCATCGACGAGCTGCTCGAAGATCCGCGCCTGACCAGCGTGCGGCTGGTCACCAATCCGGAGAAGATGGTGCTGCGCGAGACGCAGCGTGCCTTCGTCTATTTCTCCCTGCACGGTCTTACGGTGGATAGCGTGATCGTGAACCGCGTCCTGCCGGAGTCCGTCAGGGACGAGTTCTTCAGCGAATGGCGCGAGTCGCAGCAGCGCATCCTGCAAGAGATCGAGGGTTATTTTGCTCCCGTGCCGGTAAAGCGCGTGCCTCTGTTCACGCACGAGGTGTTGGGCGCCGAGCGCCTCCACGAACTGGCTGCGGCGCTGTATGCCCCGGACGAAGATCCGGCCGCCGTTACGCGCACCGAAGCGCCCTATACCTTCACCAAGCACAACGAGCATTACGAAGTGCGGCTGCTGCTGCCGTTCGCAGTGAAAGGCGAGGTTGGACTGTTTAAGAAGGGCGACGAGCTGGTGGTGCAGATCGGGACTTTGCGGCGCCACATCGGCCTGCCGACTTCCATGGCGGCCCTTTCGCCGGCGCGCGCAAAGTTGGAGAATAAAGTATTGACCGTGGAGATGAGGGAGGTTTGATATGGAAGACGAAACGAAGCCAATGGATGCCCCGGGTTGCTTCTATTGCCTGAACGTGAGGCCGTTCATACGCCAGATTTGGTCGGAGGCCACCAAGGACCATTTTCGTAGCTCGCGTGTGGAGTTTCTGAAGGGAGTGCGCAGCATGCTCGACGACCGGATCAACAACCTGTCGCGGCATGAGGCCCGAGGCACTCACGTCACGGTCGAGTAGCGGGACGCTGAACTCACGTGCCCCAACCTCACCGGAAGATCCTCGTCCTCGATATCGGCGGCACGCACGTAAAAGTGTTGGCTACTGGCCACCGGACTTTCATCGAGATTCCCTCCGGACCCGCCATGACACCTCGCAAGATGGTGGCCGATGTGAAGAAAGCCATCGCCGGCTGGGAATATGAGGCGGCGTCCATCGGATATCCCGGACCGGTCCTGCACGGCAGGCCGCTCAGCGATCCTCATAACCTCGGGAAGGGTTGGGTCGGATTCGATTTTGCCAAAGCGCTGGGCTGTCCCGTCAAAATGATTAACGACGCAGCCATGCAGGCCTTGGGCGCCTACCAGGGCGGGCGCATGCTGTTCCTCGGGCTGGGCACCGGGCTGGGTTCCGCTCTCATCGTGGACGGCGTGCTGGAGCCTATGGAGCTGGCCCACCTGCCGTACAAACATGGCCGCACGTATGAAGACTACGTGGGCCTGCGGGGACTCAAGCGGCTCGGCAAAAAGAAATGGCGGCAGCACGTGGCGGATGTAGTGGCACGGTTGAAGACCGCCCTGGAAGCCGATTCGGTCGTCCTTGGGGGCGGCAACGCCAAGCTGATCAAGAAACCTCCCGCCGGCGTGCGCCTGGGCAGTAACGCGTTCGCGTTTCGCGGCGGTTTCCGCTTGTGGCGCAAACCGTCAGCCCGATAAGATAACTCACCGACGCGTGGTGAAGCGCACGTGTTAGAGTTGCTCGCGAAGGTCCTCCGTATAATCGGGAGCACGCACTACTTTCATCAGCTCGCCTTTATCCAGCCAGTTTAAGAAGCAGCGGGAACAGTCGTCGATGATAATGTTTCCCGGCCCTTCGTAGACGTGCGTGTCCATCTGCTGGTGACACTTCGGGCAATCCACGTGGCGCTGCAATTGACGGCGGTCCGGCGGCGGCTGCACCGTGCCCGCGCCCGGACGCTGCGCGTGCAGTTCGCGGATGAGATCCAGAAAGTCGTCCATCGGAACCAGCATCCCCTGGCAATGCGTGCAGTACTGTATGCGGCGTCCCACTATCGCGGCAAGCTCCAGGGGAACCTTGCACACCGGGCACTCCAGAGGAGAAGTTTCTCCCAGCACCCGCACGCCGTCCTCGTTCGCCGCAGGGGTGAATACGGCCTGGCAATATTCACAGCGCAGGGAATTGTCGTTTTCCGTAAGACGCATGGGCGCGCCGCAGCTTGGGCAGTTCATAAACGGTTAGCTTAACGCTTGCGCGGCAGCAATTGCGCGGGGTCCAGCAGGTGCTTCGGCTCATACAGCTTACGGTCCCACTTTTTGCCGCGGTCGAACTGCACGCCGGCGAAATACCCGATTTCGTTGCGCACGCAATACCTGACTCGCCCGCGAAAGCGCCGCCGTCCCAGCCTTAAGGTGATTCGCACGCCAGGCGCCACCGCCTGGTCCAACTGTAAGCATGCTCCCGAAGGTGAGATATCTTCAAGATTTGCAATCAGTTCCGCAGGCTGAGCGCCGTCCATACAAACTTTGATCAGGTCCGAGCACAAGAACCGTGGTTCCACGCGTCTTTCGGTCATGCCGCACCTCTTCGGTACTTTTCTTATCGGCATCTCGGGCAAAAACTTTAGCCCATTCGGGTAGTTTAACTGCCGGCTCTTAACAGTTGGGATCCGCAGTGCTATTTTTGCAGCATACATATGCCGGAAAAGACCCTCAGCCGCCGCGAGCGGCAAATGATGGACATCCTCTACCGCCGGGCCGCGCTGCGCTCGGAATGGCGGCCACCTCGGACCTGGAGCAGCGTGTCCAAGCGCTCCTGGCGAGTGCCGCGGCTATGCTGGCGGCCATCCTGCCATTGGCAGCCGTACACGCGCAGGAATCCCGCCCGGCCGCGTCACTTTCCGGTACCGTGCACGACCCCAGCGGAGCGGTGGTTCCGGGCGTTCTCGTGCTATTGAAGAGAACGACACCAGCCACCAGGAAGCTGCACGGGCCGATGCGGCGGGCGAGTTCCGGTTCATGGTGCCGCGCGGATCCTACACTATATTACTCTGGCCATTGGCGGCGTAACCGAAGCCATGGAAGTAGTGGGCAAGGCTCCGCACCCCGAGCAGAGGCCCGTACCAAAGCGCATCCGCGTCGGCGATAATGTGCAGGCAACCAGGCTGCTTTCCATGGTCAGGCCGGCTTACCCGCCGGGTGCCGAGGCTGCTGGCATCGAAGGCACCTTCATGCTGCGCGCGGTCATCTCGACCCGAGGCGATCTAATAGGATCGGTATCCAGCGGCAAGCCTGCGGGTATGATGTATGTTCCATGCCGATTCGCTGGCTCCTCATCTTTTGGATCTTCGTCATCAGCGCTATTTCTTTTCTTGACCGCGTCAACATCTCGGTCGCGGCGCGCTTCCTGCAGCAGGAGTTTCATATCAGCGATGTTCAGCTCGGGCCGGTGTTCAGCGTCTTTTTGGTGGGCTATGCGATATTTCAAGCACCCGCCGGCCGGCTGGCCGACCGCTTCGGTCCGCGCCTGATCCTGATGTTGGGTACCCTTTGGTGGGGCGTGTTCACAGCGCTCACCGCCATGGTGCCCGCGGGTATTGCCGGCCTGATGCCGTTGTTGCTGGCCGTGCGTTTTTTGCTCGGCTCGGGTGAAGCCGTGATGTTTCCCGCATCCAACCGGCTGGTGGCTAACTGGATTCCGTCGCAGGAGCGCGGCCTGGCCAACGGTTTCATCTTCGCCGGCGTGGGCGCTGGCGCGGGAATCGCGCCTCCCCTGGTCACCTACGTCATGCTGCACTTCGGATGGCGCGCGTCGTTCTGGATGAGCGCGGTCCTCGGCCTGTGCGCTGGAGCTGTCTGGTACTGGCTGGCCCGCGATCGCCCCGAAAATCATCCATGGATTACCCCACAGGAAACAGCTTTGATCGAACAAGGATTGCCGGAGCCGCCCGCCGAGCTCGAAATCGGTAAGACGCTGCCCTGGCGAACCATCTTCGGCAGTAAGGACGTGCTAGCTATCGCGTTCAGCTATTTCGCCTACGGATACGCCGCCTGGATCTTCTTCGCCTGGTTCTTCAAATACCTCAGCGATGTGCGCGGTCTCGATCTGAAATCCAGCTCCTACTATTCGATGCTGCCGTTCCTGGCAATGGCCACCTGTTCGCCGATCGGCGGCCGCATCAGCGACGTGCTCACCGCGCGCTACGGCAAGCGCATAGGCCGCTGCGGCGTAGCCGTGGCCGGCATCGCTCTGGCGGCGGTCTTCATCGCTTTGGGAACGCAGGTGGAGAGCGCACGCCTCGCCAGCGTGGTGCTGGCCGGCGGCGCGGGCGCCCTGTATCTCTCGCAGAGCTCCTTCTGGTCAGTGACCGCAGACATGGCGGGGGCGTCCGCCGGCTCGGTCTCCGGCGTGATGAACATGGGTGGACAGATCGGCGGCATCGTGACCGCTTCCTTGACGCCCCTGATCGCCCGCCAGTTCAGTTGGACGGCTTCGTTCCTGGTGGCTGCCGTGCTATGCGCGGTGGGGTCGCTGGCGTGGCTGGCAGTCGATCCGGAAGTGGAACTTGTCAACTGCACCCGCTAATTCTGCTACATTCATCCTGGTAGAAGCATGCGGCCACCAATCCCGCTGAACGAGCACACTCGACTGGAGCTGTTACGGCAATACGATGTTCTCGACACGCCCGCCGAGGCCGTGTTCGACGAAATCACGGGCCGCGCCGCCGAGATCTGCAAGGCCCCCATCAGCCTGCTGTCTTTCGTCGATCGGGACCGTGCCTGGTTCAAATCGGCCGTCGGTTTCGACCTGCGCGAGCTTCCCCGCGAGAATTCATTCTGCGCGCACGCCATCTGCCAGGATGAGCTGTATGTGACGCCGGATATGCTGGCCGACGAGCGCTTCGTCCACAATCCTCTGGTGACCCAGAAACCCCACTTGCGGTTCTACGCCGGTATGCCGCTGATCTCGCCGGAAGGCCTGGCGCTGGGCACTCTGTGTGTCCTGGACCGCCAGCCGCGGGAGCTGACGGCGCAGCAGCAGGATGAATTGAAAGCGCTGGCCAAAGGGGCCCTCCTGCTGCTCGAGATTCGCCGCGCCGGCAGAGCAGACCCGGAACCCGCCTGAGAGAACGGCTATGTCCTTCGCCCGAATGAAGGTCCTGTCGCTCGAAAGCCGCCGTTCCACCGAGATGGCCGGGTTGATTCGCAAACAGGCGGGAGATCCCGTGCTGGCCCCTTCCATGCGCGAAGCGCCCCTCGCACAGAACGAAGAAGCCTTCCGTTTCGCCGAACGGCTGTTCGCCGGCGAGTTCGACATGATGATCCTGCTCACCGGCGTGGGCACGCGCCTGTTGAACCAGACACTCGCGGCGCGTTATCCCGCGGAGCGTTTCGCCGAAGCGCTGCGCCGCATGACCGTAGTCGCGCGCGGACCAAAACCAGCCGCGGTGCTGCGCGGTCTGGATGTGCCAGTCTTCATCGCCGTGCCCGAGCCAAACACCTGGCGTGAGCTGCTGGCCGCCATTGCGGACCGTCCCGAACGGCGCATCGCGGTACAGGAATACGGGCGCTCCAACCGCGAGTTGATCGAGGGGCTCAGACAGCGGGGCGCGGCGGTGACCACCGTGCGCGTTTACCAGTGGGATCTTCCCGAAGATGTCGAGCCGTTGCGCGACGCCGCGCGGCGTCTGGCCGCCGGCCAACTGGACGCTGTGCTCTTCACCACTTCGATTCAAATCGGGCATCTGCTGCGCGTGGCCGCCGAGGCCGGCATCGAAGACGCCGTGCGCGGCGCGTTCGGCAGAATGGTGGTAGGCTCCATCGGTCCTACCACCAGCGAGGCGCTCGAAGAAGCCGGCGTGCATCCCGACCTGGAGCCCTCTCACCCTAAAATGGGATTCCTGGTACAGGAAACGGCACAGCGCGCCGAAGAAATTCTGCGGGCCAAGCGAAAGTAATCGATCGCTGCGCGGCTATCGTGCGGCCAATTCCGGGGGACGCCCCGGCTCCTGCCGTACGGCGATCGGGAGGGGCGCCTGCGTACAGTCCGGCAGCGGCGTGACGGAATAGTAGTTCAACCCGTAGCGCCAGCTGCGATGCATGTTCGCGATACAGATGCGATCGCGCTCGTTTACGATTTGACGCCACAAGGGCCGTGCCGAATACCAGCGGTCCACCGCGGGCAGGTCGATCACCTTGAGCGCCATGACTCCCGCCGCAACTGCCACGCCAGTTGCTCCCAGGGCCGCCAGCCTGTGTCCCGGCCATTCCACCCGCCAGATCAGCAGTGCTAAAGCCACCGGCAGCAGCCAGGTCCACTGGAAGGCGGGCAGGGGCGCCCGCGACAGCCCGCCGGCCATGGCCTGCGGAAGCAGTGGGAGCGCCACTGGAATCGCGATCAGGCAGAGAGCCACTGATGGCAGCGCCCATCGCGCGCGCGAGGCTTCGGCAAAGGCTATTCCCATCAGGGCCGCGGCTGCCGGCAAAAGAGGCAGCAGGTAGCCGGGGAGCTTATTCCGCGAGAACGAAAAGAAGACCAACCCAAAAAGCAACCACAGCACCAGCAACCGGCGGCGGGCATCGCTGTAAAGCGTGCGGCGCGCGAGCAGCAGGAGCAGCGGAGTCCAGGGGAGCAGCGCGCCCAACAGCACCGGAGCGTAGAACCAGAACGGCTGGCCATGCGCCAGTGTTTCAGAGGTGAACCGCGCGAAGTGCTGCCGCCAAAAGAATATCTCCAGGAAGACCGCGCCATTGCGCAGATAGCACAGCACATACCACGGCAGAGCGACGATCAGAAACGCGCCCACAACGGACGGGCGTATCAAGTCGCGCCACATGCGCCGGCCGCACCAAATGAGCGGTAGGGTGAGGGCCAACGGCGCGAGCCCCTTCGCCAGCACTGCTACGCCGAGCAAAGCGGCGGCCAGCGGTAACCGTCGGCGGTTGCCTGTCTCGATCCAATCGAGTGAGAGCAACATAGCCGCCGAGAAGGACGCTGCCATGGGGAGATCCGTAGCGCCGATGAAACTGTATCCCAGCCACGCGGCGGATGTACTGAGGATTATGGTGGTCGCCCACGCAGCCTTGACGCCGAATTCACGGCTGAGGATCCATTGAAGAAAGATCAGGAAAGCAACCGAAACGAGCGCCACGGGAATGCGCGGGGCCAGGTCTTCGCTCAGCCCCAGTTTGAAGGCTGCGCCCGTCATCCAGTAAAGCAGGGCGGGCTTCTCAAACCACGCCGCGCCCCACAGCCGCGGCGTGACCCAATCGCCCGAGCGGGCCATTTCGCGGCCGATGGAGGCGTAGCGCGGCTCGTCGGGGCCGAGCATGCCCGCCGACGAAAGGCCCCAGAAGTACAGGATCAACAGCAGCGGTAGGGCGAGCCACCAGGCGCGCGGCACGCTACAGCTCCAGGATCACCGGCATAATCAACGGCCGCCGCGAAGTCTCCTTCACGATGTACCGCTTCAAATCCGCGCGGATCTTTTCCTTGATCACGCCCCAATCGGTCTTCTCTTCGCGGTTGGACGCTTCGAGCGTCCTGGCTACCACCTGGCGGGCCGCCTGCATGAAATCAGATCCGTCTTCGGCCAGCGCAAACCCGCGGCTGACGATTTCCGGCAGATTCTCCATGCGGCCGGTCTGCCGGTTGATGGCGATAATGGGCAGGACGATGCCGTCCTCGGAAAGATGGCGGCGGTCGCGGATCACCATCTCTTCCACCACCTCGTCAACCGACCCGGAATCGATGCACACGCGCCCCACGGTCACCTTGCCGGCCTTGCGCGCGCCGTGGTGATCGATCTCCAGCACGTCGCCCGATTCCATGATGAATGTATCTTCCAGTCCCGAGGCGCGCAGGTGCTCCGCCAGGCGTGCGTGCTTGGTGAGCTGGCGAAATTCGCCGTGGATAGGCATGAAGTAGCGCGGCCGCACCAGGTTCAATACCAGCTTCATCTCTTCCATGCTGGCATGCCCCGACACGTGCACCGGCGGGCTCATGCTGCCGTACAGCACGTCGGCGCCGCGGCGCGCCATATGGTCGATCATGCGGAAGATAGCCTTCTCATTGCCGGGGATGATGCGTGCGCTCAACACCACCGTGTCGCCCTTCTCAACCGAAATGTGCTTGTGGTTATCCACAGCCACCCGTGAAAGGGCCGACATGGGTTCGCCCTGCGTGCCCGAGATCAGCACCGCGACCTTCTTGGGTGAGGCGTCCATCACGTCCTGGGGGCGGATCAGGACCCCGTCCGGAATCTCAAGCAGGCCCAGCGAGTGGGCGATTTCGCTGACCGTGGTCATGCTGCGCCCCACCAGCGCGACCTTGCGCCCGAACTGGGCCGCCAGGTCCAGCACCAGCTGCATGCGGTGAATGGAAGAACTGAAGCAGGAGATAATCAGCCGCCCGTCGGCGCGATTGAAGATATCTTCCATGCGCGGCTGCACGGCACGCTCGGACTCGGTATAGCCGGGCCGATCGGCATTGGTAGAGTCGGAAAGCAGCAGCAGCACGCCCCGCTTGCCGTATTCGGCAAGGGTGTGCAGGTCGAATAGTTCATTGTCGGTAGGTGTGGGGTCCACCTTGAAATCGCCCGTGTGGATGATGACGCCGAGCGGCGTCGTGATGGCCAGCGCGACCGCGCTGACAATCGAGTGCGTGACGTGGATGAACTCGATCTTGAACGGCCCGATGTCCAATATCTGCTTGGGGACAACGGTGATTAGCTCGGGATCCTCTTCCAGTTCGTATTCTTCCAACCGGCGCTCGACTAAGGCCAGTGTGAACGCGGTCCCGTATACCGGAACATTGATTTCCGACAGGAAATAGGGGACCGCGCCGATGTGGTCCTCGTGGCCGTGGGTCAGCACCACGGCTTTGACCTGGGCCTGGTTCTCCTTGAGAAACGTGAGGTCGGGCATTACCAGGTCGACCCCCAGCAGCTCATCTTCCGGGAACATCATCCCGGCATCGATGACGATGATCTCGTCGCCGAAGCGCAGGGCGGTCATATTCATCCCGAACTCGCCCAATCCGCCCAGGGGAATCACTTGCAGTTTTTGCTCAGACATTATTCGGTTGGTCTCTTATCTGTATCCTGCCGCCTGCAGCTCGAACAGCTCGGCATAGCGGCCGCCCAGCGCGACCAGTTGCTCGTGCGTGCCGTGTTCGCGGATCTGGCCGCCTTCCAGCACTAAAATACGATCCGCCATGCGAACCGTGGAAAACCTGTGGGAGATCAACACCGCCATGCGGCCTTTGGTCAGCTCGGCGAAACGGTGGAAAACTTCATACTCGGCGCGGGCATCCAGGGTAGCGGTGGGTTCGTCCAGGATCAGCAGTTGGGCGTCGCGCATGTACGCGCGCGCCAGTGCGAACTTCTGCCATTCGCCGCCCGAAAGATCCACGCCGCCCTCGAAGCGGCGGCCGATCATCTGGTCATAACCGTTGGGGAGCTTACCGATGACCTGGAAGGCCATGCTCTTCTGGGCGGCCATCTCGATGCGATCGCGGTCACCGAGATTTTCGATCTTTCCAAATCCAATGTTTTCTTTGGCTAGTAGCTCATACCGCATGTAATCCTGGAATATCACACCGATCTCGTGCCGCAGGTCGTCAACGTCATATTCCCGGAGGTCCACACCGTCTAGTAGAATCTCGCCAACGGTCGGATCGTAGAGCCGGGCCAACAGCTTGACAAGAGTGGTCTTTCCAGCGCCATTCTCCCCGATAAGTGCAATTTTATCTGTTGTCTCCAGACGAAAATTAATCTTTTCCACAACCATGCGCGTCGAACCTGGATATGCGAAGCCGACATTACGGAACTCGAAGCCGGAGCGAATCGGGCGGGGCGCCGGCAGCGCGCCGACCAGGCTGCGGATATTTGGCTTCATTTCGAAGAATTCGAACAGGTCTTTGAGGTAAAGTGCCTGGTCTGAGATATCGGTGAAGCTCTGCAGGATCCTTTCGATGTAGCCGCGGGAGCGGGAAAAGGCGCCCGTAAGAAAAGTGAATGTCCCAACAGAGATGGCGCCCGCCAGGGTACGGATTAAAACTACCGCATACGCGCCGTAGTAACCACCGGTCGAGATCAGATTGAGCAGGAATCCAACGCTCGCGCGCTTGACAGCAACATTTTTATTTTCCAGATAGATGCGGTCTGAGACCTCATGATACCGTTCAGCCAGATGATCACCCAGACCGAAGATCTTGACTTCTTTGGCGCTTTGGCTGGAGGCGCCTAGAAGGCGGATGTAGTCCAGCAGGCGGCGCTGTGGCGTCCAGCGGTACAGCACCGAGTATGCCAGCGCCGTGAAGTGGGTTTCACCCAGAAAAGCAGGGATTACGGCTGCTACCAGCAGCACCATCAACCAGGGGGAGAAGATGATTAGACCGGCGGAGAGCGACAGCAGGCTAAGGCTATCCTGAGCAACGTTCAGGACCGAAGCCAAAAGGCCTATGCGTCCAGTAGTTTGGCGGCGCGCGCGCTCCAACTTGTCATAGAATACGGGGTCTTCAAACGACGCCAGATCGAGCTTGGTGGCGTGTTCGATCAGGCGGACGCTGATGCGGTTCGTGAAGCGGTCGCCCAGCAGGCTGTCGGCCAGGGAATTGGCGCGCCCCAGCAAATCGCTGAGGACGGCCAGGCCCAGTTCCAGGGCGACCAGTTGCCAGATGTAACGAGAATCCCCGTTTCCGCGCTTAATCCAGGCCACCACCCCATCCAGAATGAGCTTCGACACCCAGAGCATGGCTAAAGGAAGCAGCGCTCGTACCAGGCGAAGAAGAGTGGTTGTCAAAACCAGTGCCGGACTGGTCTCCCAAACCATACCCAGCAGCGGACGGATGTTCCGCAAAGAGGCCAGGCGCGAGCGCCAGGTGGCGTCGCCCTCGGGCCTGCGGGGTACGGGTGGGTGCATATCTCAGTGTAACCGCTCCCTCACGGCCGCGGCTGAAGAAAGGGCAAAAATAGAAATGCTCACCCCGAAGGGTGAGCATCCCTTTTCCCCTGTTCCACCAGGGGGATGTTCGATGGGAGAATCAGTTTCGACGGAATCGCAACTCCGCCAAAAACCTTTGGTAGTTGGATCTTATGGCCCAGCGCGTTGCAAGTCAAGTAAAAATCCGCGCGAAAATTTTGGTCTGTAATTAGCCGCAGATGAGATATTTACAGGATTTGCACATTTCCACAGCCACTCAGTGAAACGCTGAAAAAAGAGGATTTTGACCTGTTGATATTGTTCTAAGGTCCTGTTGCACCTTAGTTTAGCGATCTGAAAGATGCAGGACAATCATAGCATCGGCCTCTTGTCCGCGGGGGCCGCGCCGCAGGAACGCCCGGACGCCGCCAAAGGCGAGTCCACCCACAAGAGAGAAGCACAACAGTATGCCAATCAAAATAAAGGCATTGATGACCAGGTTCCCGATGTTGTCGCGTCGAGTGGAAACCCGTTCATCCAAGGTGATGTCGGCTTTGTAACGAACCAGGGAAAGCAGCCGCTCGGCGGCGTCGGCGTTCGGCGGAGCTAGAATGACGGCCACCATGGGGCCGCTGCGCTTCACCATAGCGCCTCCGATTTTCTGAAACTCCATTGTCTGGAGCATGGCAATCTGAGGCGTCGGATAATTGAAAATGGCCAGTCTCATATCGCCCCCAGTCCCGTGGAAGAGACCCAATTGGGCTTCCGCGGAGAGGTGGAAGGCGGCGGCTGACGGTGGTATTCCGGGATCGAACTTCTGGAGGCCGGCGGGGCCTTCGATGTAGCGCTCGGAATTGGGCACCAGGCTCTCGGTCGGCAGGTAGTCCATCAGCGCGGGCAACGGCGAACTGTCCACCTGCTTCAGACCTTGGATAAGCGGTGTGAGAAGCGCGGAAGTCGGGTGAAAGCCTTCGAAAAGAAGGGCATAATTGCCGTGCACGAGGAGCGTGCCGGAGTCGGTCTCGGCCGAGAGGCGCGCGATGGCGCCGGGCTTGGAATCTGTCGAACGAAGCCATTCAAAGGCTGCCATGGCGCCGGTGGAATCCTGGAATTGCCAGGCCGTGGCGCTGAATTTTGCGCTGGCGCCTTCGTACTTGGCCGTCTCGCCTTGGCGAAAGCCGTATTCCTCCCAAATGGCCCGATCTGCGGCGGGGGCGGCCGCCTGTGCGGACGCACGATGGAATTCGCCTAGCTGGTCGGGCCAGATTGCCGCCCATGCCAGGCTCGGGAGCAGAATCAGCAGGGCAGCCTTCGCGGCCGCTACGCTCCGTGACATTTTTTGTATTTCTTTCCGCTACCGCAGGGACATGGGTCGTTGCGCCCGACCTTGTCGTTGTTGATCACCTGCTTCTTTGCCGTGGATGATCCGTCGCCGCCCACGAATTGCAATTCAGCCAGCTCCTTGTCTTTGTCGCGCTGGATCTTCTTGGTGACATCCTGCATGGCGACCTGCGCGGCGCGCTTCTGCTGCTCGGCGGCGGACGGCTGGCCATTCTCTTCTTCCTGGTCCTCTTCGTCTTCGTCGGTGGGGAAGGGCAACACAGGGGTAGCCCGTTCAAGACCCGGCTCGCCCCGTTCCACCCGCAAGAAAAAAAGGTAGCGCAGGGTCTCGTCTTCGATGCGATCCATCATGTCCTGGAACAGGATGTAGGATTCCTTTTTGTACTCGACCAGCGGATCCTTCTGGCCGTAGCCGCGCAGATGGATGCCTTCCTTAAGATGATCCATCGAGAGCAGATGGTCTTTCCACTGATCGTCGATCACCTGCAGCATGATGATGCGCTCGGTCTGCCGCATAGTGTCCGGCCCGACCAGGTCTTCCTTCTCCTGGTACTTCCGCGCGAGCCGCTCGACGATAGCATCCTCGATCTCCAGACGGTTCATTCTGCCGAACTTGTATGTTTCGACGTTGCACCCGAACTGGCTCAAGACATCGGTTTTCAAGCCCGCCAGGTCCCACGTGTCGGGATGAGTATTCTCGGGGCAGCGCATCTCCAGGTACTGATCCACCAGGCCGCGGACCATCTCCATGATGCGTTCCTTCTCATCGGCGCCTTCCAGTAACTGGCGGCGCATGCCGTAGACCGCCTGCCGCTGCTTGTTGTTGACGTCGTCGTATTCGAGCAGGTGTTTCCGGGATTCGAAGTTCTGGGCCTCCACGGCCTCCTGCGCCTTCTGGATCCGCTTGGTGATCAGCTTCGATTCGATGGGGACATCTTCCTCCATGCCCAGGCGGAGCATCAGTCGCTGCATGCGCTCGCCGCCGAAAATGCGCATCAGGTCGTCCTGCAGCGAGAGATAGAAGCGGGAGCTGCCGGGATCGCCCTGGCGGCCCGCGCGGCCGCGCAACTGGTTGTCGATGCGCCGCGACTCGTGCCGCTCGGTACCCAGAATGTGCAAGCCGCCCAGCGCCACGACTTCATCGTGCTCGCGGTCGGTCTGCTCCTTGAAGCGGCCTAACAGCTTGGCCCATTCTTCCTTGGGCATGGTATCCGGGTCCACAGCCTGTTTGCGGGCGGCCTCGCGCGCCATGAACTCCGGATTGCCGCCCAGCAGAATGTCGGTTCCGCGGCCGGCCATGTTGGTGGAAACCGTGATGACGCCC
>DATGGM010000284.1:0-2186 GCA_035308525.1 Bryobacteraceae bacterium | reverse complement strand
CGAAGTCCCGCACGCGGCGGACATCCAGCACGATGCGCAGCGGCATGGCCCGCGATCAGGCTCGCGCCAGGGCAGGACGTTTCCACTCGTACAGAGGAAACTTTTCGGTCAGCGCCTCGACCCGCCGCCGCACTGCCGTCAGGACATCTTCGGATGCAACATTCTGCAGGACCTCGGCGATCAGCGAGGCCACCTCGCGCATCTCGCTCTCGCGGAATCCGCGCGTGGTGACGGCCGGGCTGCCCAGCCGGATTCCGCTGGGGTTGAGAGGCGGATTCACGTCGAAGGGGATGGCATTCTTGTTGACGGTGATGCGGGCACTGTCCAGCGCCGCCTCGGCTTCCTTGCCGCGAATGCCCTTGGAGAACACGTCCACCAGCAGGAGATGGGTATCGGTGCCGTTTGAAACCACCCGGAATCCGGCATCCATCAGCCCGGCGGCAAGAGCCTGGGCGTTAGCAACCACCTGTTTCTGATATTCCACGAATCCCGGTTCCATGGCTTCCTTGAAGCTGACTGCCTTGGCCGCCAGGATATGCACCAGGGGCCCGCCTTGAAATCCGGGGAAGACGGTCTTGTCGACAGCCGCCGCGAATTTCTCCTTGCACAGAATCAGCCCGGCGCGTGGGCCGCGCAGCGTCTTGTGCGTGGTGGAAGTCACGATGTCGGCGTACTGGCAGGGATTCGGGTGCAGCCCGGCGGCAACCAGGCCGGAAATGTGCGCCATGTCGACCACCAGGAGCGCGCCTACCGAATCGGCGATCTGGCGGAAGCGCGCGAAATCCAACACGCGCGGATAGGCGCTGGCTCCGGCCAGCACCATTTTCGGCTTGTGCTCCTGGGCCAGGCGCGCCAGTTCATCGTAGTCGATGCGCTCGTCTTCTTTACGTACGCCGTAGGGAACGATGTTGTACGTCTTGCCCGAGAAGTTGAGCTTGTGGCCGTGCGTGAGATGTCCGCCATGTGCCAGGTTCATGCCCAGGATAGTGTCGCCGGGTTGCAGAATGGCGGCGTAAGCGGCTTGATTGGCTTGAGATCCGGAGTGCGGCTGCACGTTGGCGTGCTCGGCGCCGAACAGTTTTTTGGCGCGGTCGCGCGCCAGATTCTCCACGATATCGGTGAATTCGCATCCGCCGTAGTAACGCTTGCCGGGATAGCCCTCGGCGTATTTGTTGGTGAAGACGCTGCCGGCGGCTTCCAGCACGGCTTGCGATGTAAAGTTCTCGCTGGCGATCAGCTCCAGTTGCGAGTGCTGGCGCTCGGCTTCGTGAAGGATGGCCTGGTAGATGTCGGGGTCCACCTCGGCCAGAGGACGCGCCAGTCTGTCGGATTCGGTGGTTTTCATAGCGGTGTAAGTTGATTTTAACACGCAGGTTTGCTGATTCCGCGCATGCTAAACTGGTCGCACCTCATGCTCTGGAGCAGGCTCTTCATTCCCACACTGCGCGAGAATCCGGTGGAGGCCGAGGTCGCCAGCCATCAACTGTTGCTGCGCGCTGGATATATCCGCCAGGTGGCGGCGGGGATTTACAGCTATCTGTTTCTGGCGCAGCGATCCCTTCTGAAAATCACCCTTATCGTGCGCCAGGAAATGGATGCCATCGGCGCCCAGGAAATGCTGCTGCCGGCGCTCAATCCCGCGGAGTTATGGCAGGAGTCGGGCCGCTGGGACGCCATGGGCGGCAATATGTTCCGCCTGAAGGATCGCTTCCAGCGCGACCTGTGCCTGGCCATGACGCACGAGGAAGTGATCACCGCTACCGCGCGCGGTGAGTTGCGTAGTTACAAGCAACTGCCGCAAATCTGGTATCAGATCCAGACCAAGTTTCGCGATGAGCCGCGGCCTAAATCGGGGCTGCTGCGCGTGCGGCAGTTCATCATGAAGGATGCATACAGCTTCGATATGGATGCCGCCGGGCTGGACGCGGCTTATCAGAAACACTATGACGCTTACGGCCGCATCTTTAGGCGCTGTGGGCTGCGGTTTCAGGCCGTGGAAGCGCATTCCGGCGCCATGGGCGGGAGCCAGTCGCATGAATTCGTGGTGGAGTCGGATGCGGGCGAGGACTTCATCGTCAGGTGCCGGCAGTGCGGTTACGCGGCCAATCGCGAGAAGGCCGTCGCACGGGCCAGCGCACCCGGCGCGCCCGATCCCGATGGCGATTTTGCGCCGGAAGAGTTTCACA
>DATGGM010000283.1:0-11788 GCA_035308525.1 Bryobacteraceae bacterium | reverse complement strand
GAGGTCAAGCGCACCTTCCGCCAAAGCTATCGGGAGCTGAACCGGGTCCTGCCCGAGAACATCAAAGATCATCTCTCCAGCGCCGAGCCCAGCCAGATATAATGGTTGGGTGCACTCAACCAGTGCCGCTTACTTCCTTTTCTTAGTCATCGTCTTACTTGCCTATTGGTCTGCGGCCGGCGTGCGCCTGGCTCGCCTGATAGTCCTGCTGGCCGCCGACTATCTGTTTTGCGCCAGATACGGCGTATTCTACCTGGCACTTATCCCGGCCTGTTCCACCATCGACTATCTCGCCGGTCATGCCATCCAATCGTCCACTAACCACTTACTCCGCCGGCTCTTCCTCGGCATAAGTTTGCTCACCAACCTGTCACTCCTGCTCCTGTCCCGCCACATGAACGTATTCCCCCAACCATCCGGTTGGGACTGGATCTTTCCGCTTAGCCTGTCATTCTACGTCTTTCAATCCCTTTCCTATACCATCGACATCTACCGCAAAGACGGCGTCGCCGCATCCTCTTACCTGGGATATCTGGCCTCCGCCGCCTTTTTCCCCACCATCCAGGCCGGCCCCATCACGCGTCCCGCGGAAATCTTCAAGCAAATCACCCGCCCGTTCCATCTCACGCCCGCGGATGGCTCGCGCGCCCTGTTTCTCATCGTCTTCGGTCTTGCCAAAAAACTGCTGATCGCCGATTACCTGGCTGGTAACCTGGTCAACCGCATTTTCGACACACCCAACTTATACACCGGCATGGAAGTGTTGGTAGCCGTCTATGTCTACTCGCTAGAGCTGTATTATGACTTCTCCGGTTACACCGATATCGCCCGTGGCTGCGGACTGCTCCTCGGCGTTCGCCTCCCCATCAATTTCGACCGGCCCTACACCGCCGTAAATATGGCCGATTTCTGGCGCCGCTGGCATATTACATTCTCTGACTGGCTCCGCGATTATCTCTATTTCTCATTGCCCGGTAAACGCACCCGTGTCTGGCCTTATGTCAATCTGGTCATCACCATGGTTCTCGGTGGATTGTGGCATGGATCCACCTGGCCGTTCGCCATCTGGGGACTGCTGCACGGCGCGGCCCTGGCTGCCACCCGCGGATGGCAGGCCTGGCGCGGACGCCGCCCCGAAGGCGGCTGGCGATCGCGCGCCATCCGCCTCTTCTGCACCTACCAGTTCGTCTGTCTTACCTGGATCTTCTTCCGCAGTCCCACCGCCGCGGTTGCCCTGGATATCCTGAAACGCATCGGGTCACTGTCGTTCTCGCTACAGAACGTCTCCATGGGAGTCATTCTGGTGTCACTCCTGGGAGCGGCCGGTCAGGCCGTGCCGAAGAACTGGTACGACCGCGCGGTCAACCTGTTCGCCCGCACTCCTGTCTATGTCCAGGCCGCCGCCATGGCGCTGGCGGTAGTCGCGATTCAACTGCTCGCCGGACGCGGGTCCGCGCCCTTCGTCTACACCCGGTTCTGATATGCGCGCCTTCCCCATCCGCACGGCCCTGACCATCGCAGCGTTCGCCCTGCTGCTGGCCGGGATGTCCCGGGTTGTCAGGGGCGTGCGCGCGCCTGACCTGGCCACTGTAGCCTCCATCGTGGACTTCACCCCCGATTTGACGCCCCTCTCCCCAGTCCGGCCGCACACGCCCCCGGAGGCCGTCCTGCCGGTCAGGTCCGCCCGCGTCATCCCCCGCTATCTCGACGATCGCGACGGCAGCCTCGACCGGTTCTACGCCGCGCTGCGGCGTACCGAGCGCGGCGAGCCCCTGGCCATCACCCGCATCCTGCACTACGGCGACTCCCCTACTACCGCCGACCTGATCACCGGCGACACCCGCCAGATGCTGCAAAAGCGTTTCGGCGATGCCGGCCACGGCTTCACCTTGATCGGCAAGCCCTGGGCCTGGTATGGGCATCGCGGCGTGGAGCTCTCCAGTCACGGCTGGCAGATGGATCCGGGCACCCGCTGGGATCTTCGCAACGGTCTGTTCGGCCTCGGCGGCGTGGTCTTCTCCTCCCGCACCACCGCCTACAGCCGCGTCACCCTTCGCGATCCCACCCAGACCCGCCTCGAAGTCTGGTTCCTGCGCCAGCCCGATGGCGGAACCATCACCATATCCGCCGCCGGCCAGACCATCGGCGCCATCGATACCGCCGCCTCCCCCCCCGCCGCCGGATTCGCCCGCTTCGATCTGCCGCCCGGAATCGGCCCGCTCGAATTCGGCGCGGAAGGTCCCGTCCGCTTGTTCGGCATCACCATCGAGAAGCAGAAGACCGGCGTGGTCTACGACAGCGTTGGCTTGAATGGAGCGTCCATCTCCATGTTGGCCCTGCTGTTCAACGAAGGCCATTGGGCCGAAGAGTTGCGCCACCGCAACCCCGACCTGGTAGTTCTGAACTACGGGACCAACGAGAGCGGCTTCGCCGGCTTCCTCACACACGAATATGAGAAGGAGCTGCGCGAGGCCATCCGCCGCGTGCGCGCCGCCCTGCCCAATGCCTCTATACTGGTCATGAGTCCTATGGACCGCGGCCAGAAGAACGGCGCCGGGATCGAGACGCTGCCCACCATACCGCGTATCGTCGAGATCCAGCGCCGCGTCGCGGGCGAACTGCATTGCGGATTCTTCAACACGTTCGAGGTCATGGGTGGCGAGGGGACCATGGCGCGCTGGTACGATAGCCAGCCCCGGCTGGTGTCGGCCGATTTTATCCATCCCACGCCGCAAGGCGCGCGCATCGTGGCCACCGCTTTCGTCAAGGAGTTGCTCGCCGGATTGAACAGGTACAAATTGCGCCAGGTGCTCCATCCCAAAGTCGTGGCCGAGGTGCCCTGACCAATGTCCTGTCGCGCCATGATCGCCTGGCTCTGTCTGTCCGTCCCGCTCCCCGCGCAGACCGCCAAAACCGCCTCCACCAGCAGCTCGTCTCACTCCACCAGGAAGCCCGTCAAGAAGTCCAAAAAGAAAGTCAAGAATCCGCGCCTCCGCCGTTATCCGCCGCCCCGCGTGAGCGCCAATGTCCGCGCAGTGTCGTTACAAAAAGTTGCGCTCGGATTGGATGAACGCCCCGACCCGGTGATCGACCGGCCCGGCGCGCTGGTGCCCTTCTTCGAGCGCCTGTACCGCCTCTCCAGCGGCGACAGCCCCAGTGTCCACATCCTGCACTTCGGCGATTCCCACACCGCCGCCGACGATTGGACCGGCGTGCTCCGCGATCTCTTCCAGCATCGCTTCGGCGATGGGGGCGCGGGCTTCTCGTTTGCCGGTACGCCTTTCAAAGGCTATCGCCGCTACGATGTGCGCGGCGGCGCCAGCAAGGATTGGGAATCCGCCGGCCTGCGCACCGGCGAAGGCGATGGGCTGTTCGGCCTCGGCGGCATCAGCATCTCCACCGAACGGGCCGGACAATTCATCTACCTCGACGCGGATTGCGACTCCGTCGAAATCGACTACCTGCAGCAGCCCGGCGGCGGGCGCTTCGCCCTGTCCTCTGACGGTGAGTCCCTCGATGAGGCCTCCACCGAAGGTCCCTTCGTGGCTGGCTTCCTCGAACACCCCGTCACCCCCGGCCGCCATCGTCTCGAGCTGCGCACGCTGGAACACGCGCCCGTCCGTCTCTTCGGTTGGGTCACCCAGAAGCAAAAGGGAATCACTTACGAATCCATGGGCATCAACGGCGCCGAAGCCGCGCTCATCGGGCGCTGGGATGAGACCATGCACGACACCTATCTCCAGCGCCGCGACCCCGCGTTGATCGTGCTGGCCTACGGCACCAACGAGGCCGGCGATGCTAAGTGGAGCGAGGCAAGTTATCTGGAAACCTTCTCCGCCATCTTGCAGCGTCTGCGCCGCGCCGTGCCCTCGGCTTCCATCCTGGTGCTGGGTCCGCCCGACCGCTTCTACCGCGTCAAGGGCCGCTGGCGTCCCTTCGAAGGCGTGGACCGCATCGTCGCCGCCCAACTGGAGGCCTGCCGCCTCAACCGCTGCGCCTACTGGAATACCCGCGCCCGCATGGGCGCCGAAGGATCCATGATCAACTGGGTCATGGCCGGCCTCGCTCAAGGCGACTACGTGCACTTCACTTCTCTCGGTTATCAGCGATTGGCCGCCGCGCTCTTTCAGGATATAATGCGGCTGTACGATAGCTACCTGAAAGTCCGCCCCGAAGTATCCAACCAGGCCACGGATGAACAAACAGGCAAAGATCACTGAGATCGTCGAAAAACTGTCCGGCAGGCCGCTCACCCTCGCGCCCGACGAATCTCTGTTCGAATCCGGCGTGCTCGATTCCTTCGCGCTCACCGACATGGTCAGCGCTCTCGAAAGCGAGTTCTCCATCCGCATCCCGGACTCCGACCTCACGCCCCGTAAGTTCGATTCCGTCGCGCGCATCGAAGCCTACATCGAAAGCCGCTCGTGAGCCATGGCCTACCTGCGGGCATTCGGCGCGTACCTGCCCTCTCGCATCGCCGATAACGCCGAGCTGGCTGCCGGGACTGGCGCCGACGCCGCCTGGATTCTCCAGCAGACCGGCATCCAGACGCGCCGCTTCGCCGCGGCCGATGAATCCGTCGCGTCGCTAGGTGTCCATGCCGCGAAGGATTGTCTCGACAATGCCGGCCTCACGCCGCGCGACATCGGCCTGCTGCTGGTCGCCAGCAGTTCCGCTGAACACCGCTTTCCCGGACCAGCCTCCGCCATCGGCGCCGCGCTGGGTATCAATGGCCTCCCGGCCATCGACCTGCCCATCGCCAGCGCGGGATCCTTGTTCGGCATGGCCCTGGCCGCGCAACTCGCGCCGGCATACGGGAACGTGCTGGTCATCGGCGCGGAAATCATGTCGCGCGTGGTTCAGCGGCATCCGTCCTACCGCGACACCGCCATTCTGTTCGGCGACGGCGCGGGTGCCTGCCTGGTGAGCGCCGAGTTCGGCTTCGCCGAGATCCGCGATGCGCTCCTGGCCTCCGACGGCGACTTCGCCGAGGCCTTGCGTCTCGACCACGACGCGCCCTTGTACATGGACGGCCGCACCATCATCATGCAGGCCTCCCGCAAGATCCCCCGCGCCATCTCCGAGCTCCTCGGCCGCCAGCGCATCCCGGCCGCCGATGTCCAGGTCTTCCTCATGCACCAGGCCAACCTCAACCTGATCACCCGCGTGGCCCAGTCCCTGGCTGTCCCTCAAGAACGCTTCTTCCGCAACATCCAAAACTACGGCAACACCTCCGCGGCCTCCATGTTGATCGCCGCCGCTGAGTGGCGCGCGCAGCATCCCGCGCCCCTCGCAGGGCCGGTGGTCTTCGCGGCCTTCGGCGGCGGGCTCCACTGGGGCGCGCTCGTCGCAAAATAGTCTCAACGTTCCAGCCCGCCGCGCAGTAATAACTAATAGAAATGGAGCCGGATGGTATCGCGCTGCGCATGACTGCCTGCTCGCGGGAGAGCTCCGCTACGCTGCCTGCGTTCGAGCAGATCGTGACGCAATGCGAGCGCAGCGTCCTGCGCGTCGCGCTGCGCCTTCTCAACCATCCGCAGGACGCGCAGGATGCCGCGCAGGAAGTCTTCCTGCGGCTGTACAAGCATCTCGGGCGGCTGGACGACGCCCGCGGATACGAGCCGTGGCTGTTCCGCGTGACCGTGAATGTGTGCCGCGATATCCTGCGCGGACGGCGCCGCTCGGTGGCGCTCGAAGATTTAACGGAACCGCCCTCGCCCGAACCGGATGCCTATCACGGCGCGGCCCGCGCCCAGCAGTTGGAGATGCTCCGCCGCGGCCTCCGCTGTCTCGGCGAAAAGGAGCGCGCCGCGCTGGTGCTGCGCGACATGGAAGGACTGTCCACACGGGAGGTCGCCGGGATCTTGCAGTGCTCGGAGAATACCGTGCGCACCCAGATCTGTACGGCGCGCTTGAAGCTCCGCGATTTTACCAGCCGCCTGTCAAGGAGGCGCTCATGAATTGTAAGAAATGGGAATCCGATATCGCGCTGTATGCGGGCGGCGACTTGCCGGACGGCCACTTGCAGCCTGTCGAACAACACCTGGCCGGGTGCGCGGATTGCCGCGCGCTGGTGGAAGACTTGCGCACCGGCCAGGCGCTGCTCGCTGCACTGCGCGACGAGCCGCTCGACGATGCCATGGTCGCGCGCGTGCGGTACCGCGTGCTGTCGCAGGTTAGCGCTCCCCGGCAGGTCCCTGTGTACTGGAAGCTGGCCCTGGCCGCTGCGCTGATTCTGGCGGTGGCCCTGGCTTGGCCCCGGCGCCGGCAGCCCCCGAAGGCTGCACCGGCGCCGCGTGCGGCAGCCGTCAATCTGCCGGCGGCTAAAATCGTCCCGGTCCGGCATCGTGTCGTGCGCCATCGTCGCCGCCGCGCACCTGCTGCCCAGCCCGGCCCGCCGCTGCTGGTGCAGTTTGTCACCGATGACCCCAATATCGTCATTTATTGGCTAGTGGATCCCAAACCTCAAGGAGAGTAGAAAGATGAGAATCATGCAACGAATCGTGTTCGCGCTGGCGTTCGCCGGTGGCCTGGTGGCGCAGCAGACGCAGCCTCCGCCCCCCGAAACCCGCCCACCCGAACCGCCGCACCAGCAGCGCGTCTTCCTGTTGAAGTACGCCGACGCGCGCAATATCGCCAACGTGCTGGGTGTATTCGGCTATGGCATCAAGGCCGACCGCGATCTCCACGTCGTAGCGGTCAGCGCTCCGGCCGAAGTCATGACCGCCATCGACGAAGCCGTCAAGCGGCTGGATGTGCCCGCCGCCGCTCCCAAGGACGTCGATCTGGTCGTCTATATGGTGGTGGCTTCGGACCAACCGTCGGCCGGCTCAGGGTTGCCATCCGAATTGCAGGCGGTGGGCGACGAGCTGAAGAAGATCTTCGCGTACAAGAGTTTCCGATTGCTCGATTCCGTCGTGCTGCGCACCCAGCCCGGCAACCGGGCTGAAGCCAATGGAGTGGTTGTGGTGCCCAACAACGTTGGGGAAAGACCGTACCACTTCTCCGTTATCCCGAGCGCCGTGACCGACGACCTCAAGGGCCGTCTCATCCGCCTGGACCAACTCCATATGAATGTGAGCCTGCCGGGGAGCCATGAGGTTGGCATCCAAACGGAAATCACCCTGCGTGAGGGTCAGCAGGTGGTAGTCGGCAAGTCCAACATGGGTACCGATCAGGCCCTGGTCCTGGTGGTGACCGCCAAAGTCGTCGAATAGGAGCACCGTAGTACGCGGTGGATTGCGGTAGGGATGGCGGGCGCCCTTGCGGCATCCCGGTTGCTGACCAGCCTGCTGTTCGAGGTGAAGCCGTCCGCCCCGGCCGCCGCCCGCCGCGCTACCCGCGTCGATCCTGTGGTGGCCCTGCGCCACGAGTAGCGACGCTCAACATGTCGAGCAGGCGGCCGGTGGCCTGCGCCACCTCCCGCACGGCCGAGTCGAATGCCTCCTGGTTGGACTTCGACGGCTTGCGGTAGCCGCTGACCTTGCGCACGAACTGCAGCGCCGCCGCGGAGATCTCCTCGCTAGTGACGGGTTCATCGGGACGCCGGAGTACTTTAATGCTGCGGCACATACCGGAAGTCAACATTATCGTACAACGGCGGGTGTCGGCGGGCGCCTGCAGCTTAATTCGGGCTTGTGCGAGGACCGCCGTTGTCAGGCAGATATTCGGTCAGATCGCGGATGATCTGCTGCTCCTGCTGCGAATACCGCCCGCGGAATTCGTCGCTGTTCAAGCGCCCTTCGCGCTGGGCGTCGGGCATCGCGCGCAACCCTTCCACCTCGTGGTGCACGATGGGACGGCGCTCCACAGGCAACTGGCGGAACTCCTTCAGCCGCGACCTGATAATCTCTTGCTTGGCGGGTGGCATTTCGCTGAACGTCCTGTAACGCTCGCGCAACGCCTGCTGCTCCTGCGGATTCATCTGGTTGTACCGGCGGAGGCGCTGCCGGATCAGCCGTGCGCGCTCCGGCGGCAGCTTGGCCAGTTCCTTCTCACGCTGCTCGGGAGACATCCGGTTCCAACGGTCTATGGGGAATTCTTCTTGACGGTTCTGCCGCTGGCAGAGGGCCGGCTGAGCCGCCGTAACCGCCAGCAACAGCGCCATGCCGGCGCCCAAAACCGTGGCCCGCACAACATTACATGGCATTGGGGTGAACGCTTTCAGCGGAACTCGCCGGAGCGAATTGCCGCAACAATTCGAGATCGTCCAACGTGCTTTCCACCTGCTCGGCATGAACGGTTTCGGCGCGGGCCTGCGGCGGCGCGACCATTCCCTGATGCCGCAGTACCAGCCCCGCCATCAGCAGCAAACCGGCCGTGGCCGTCACGGGTATTAGCTGCCGGAGGGCTACCGGACGGAACGGCCGTACGATGCGCTCCCACCACGAGAGGTGCACTTCGTTGGCGATGCGGCGATAGAGGCGGCGGTCGAAATCCGGCGAGACCGGCGGCGCCTCCCAGGCGTCCAGGGCTTTCCACACGGTGGCCTGTTCCGTCGCCAGCGAGGCGCAGGCCGGGCATTCGGCCAGGTGCCGTTCCAGGGCGCTGGCCGCTTCCACATCGAGTTCGCCGGCAGCATACGCCACCAGCATTTCCGGGTTATGGCTTTCCATCGGGCAAATCATATTCTTCCCAAGTGCGCCAATCTGGCGCGTAGCGTCGTATATGCGCGGAACAGCAGCGACTTCACCGCCGATTCCGAGCACCCCAGCACTTTCGCAATCTGGGTATATTCCATCTCTTCGTACTTGTGCATCAGCACGGCCGCCCGTTGCTTCTCCGGCAGCGTGGCGATAGCCTGGCGGATCTCCTGTACCTTCACCTCGTACAGCAGCTCCTGCTCCACCGAGGGCCGCCGATCCAACACCTGGCGCGCCGGCAGATCCGGCGACCCGTCATCCAGGCGCTCCTGCCCGCGCTCGTGCCTTTCATCGCGCAGCCAGTTCAGCGCCAGATGCGTGGCGATCCGGAACAGCCACGTAGTGAACTTGGCCGTCGGCTCATAGCTCGATCGCGAGCGATACACGCGCAGGAAAACCTCCTGCGCCAACTCCTCGGCCACTGGCTGCTCCTGCACCAGCCGGTAAACAAAGTGGATCACCGCCGCGCGGTGCTTTTCCAGCAACAGGCCAAAGCTCGCGCCATCACCGTCCTTGACGCGCAACATCAACTCGGCGTCGTAGTCAAGGGCGGCTGCGACAACCCCCATATTTGTTCTAACCCTTACTCCCATACTAAGGTTGCGGCGGGAAAACCCCGGATTTACGGTTAATACTCTCCCTTGAGCGAGCGCTCCATCAGCTTGCGGACGGCTTCGCGCGGAGGCAGGCCAAAGGTTAACATCTCAAACATCTGCGTCGAAATGGGCATATCGACCTGATGGCGGCGGGCCAGGTCCACGGTGGCGTTGGTAGTCTTGATACCTTCGGCCACCATCTTCATGGAACTGACAATCTCTTCCAGTTTACGCCCGCGGGCCAACTCCAGTCCCACCGTGCGGTTGCGGCTGAGGTTGCCTGTGCAGGTCAGGACCAGGTCGCCCAGGCCCGCCAGTCCGGCCAGAGTTTGTGGCCTTCCGCCCATGGCCATCGCCAACCGGGTCATCTCCGCCAGGCCGCGCGTGATCAAGGCCGACTGCGTATTGCTGCCCAGCCCCAGGCCGTAACAGACGCCCGCGCCGATGGCCACCACATTCTTCACCGCTCCGCCGATCTCCACGCCTGCCGGATCGGGGCTGGTGTACAGGCGGAAAGTTGGTCCCGAGAAGCTGGCCTGGACGGCCGCGGCCAGCGCCTCATCGGTGGAGGCAACCACCAGGGCGGTCGGATCGCCCCGCGCCACCTCGCGCGCGAAAGTAGGGCCGGAGATTACCGCCACACGCGGTTCGAACCGCGCAGCCACGCATTTCCGGATCACCTCGGAGGCGCGCAGAAGCGTGCCGTTCTCCAGGCCCTTGGTGGCGCTCACGAAAACCATCGAGGGCCCCAGGGAGGGCAGCATCTGGTTGTACAGGGGACGCACCAGGTGGGAGGGCATCACGCTCAGCACGGTGGCGGCGCCGTCCAGCGCGGCATCCAATCCGGTTTCGACCGCCACATTCGCCGGCAACTGGAACCCGGGGAGGTACAAGTCGTTCACGCGGGTGGCGCGCATGCGCTCCGCGAGATCCTTTTCATAGACCCACAAGCGAAGGCGCGGGAAGCGCGGCGCGAGCACCACGGCCAGAGCTGTGCCCCAACTGCCCGCGCCGATGATGGCGAGTTCGCTCACTTGCGGCTCCCCAACGAGAAAACGGACTCCGTGCCGGCCCGCAGGCGCACGATGTTTTCGCGGTGTCGATAGACGATCAGCGCCGCGCTCAGGATGGCGGCGGCCACTACTGTCAGCGGCGGGTGCCCGATCAGCCATACGGCCAGCGGAAAGGTGCCCGCCGCCACGATCGATCCCAGGGAGATGTGCCGCGTCCAGGCGACCATGGCCACGAAGACCAGCAGCGTGGCGGCCAGCGGCAGCGGCGTCAGGCATAGATAAGCGCCCACAAACGCGGCTACAGCTTTGCCGCCGCGAAAGTGCAGGAATACCGGGTACGAGTGGCCAATCATGACGGCCAGCGCGGCGGCGCTCATCCATTCGATATGCCCGCCGCTGAGCCGCCCTTCCAGCCACACCGCCGCATAACCCTTGGTGATGTCCAGCAGCAGCGTGGCTACTCCCGCGGCGCGCCCCGTAGTGCGCAGCACGTTGGTGGCGCCGATGTTTCCGCTGCCGGCGGCGCGCACGTCGCGGCCGGTGGTCAGCTTGACCAGCAGATATCCGAAGGGGATGTCGCCCAGCAGGTAGGCGATGGCGAGTCCGAAGGCAGCGGTCATCACTTTGAGAGAGGGAACTCCGCAAGCTTAGTGTACACGGAACCGGCGGGACCGGGGCGGCTGTGATACAGGAAGAAGCTGGCGGCGGTGAAGCTGCCGAAGTCGGGCGTGGGCAGCGCCGCGATGGCTTCCCGCAGCGCCTGCACGGGAACCCTGTCCTTGATGCGCGCCAGCGTCAGGTGCGGGCTGAATGGGCGCTCTTCCGGCGGCAGGCCCAGGGGTGCGATCGCCGCATTGATGGCAGCCGCCACGCCTGCGAGTTCGGGAGCTTCGATGCCGGCCCAGAAAATGCGCGGCGCATGCGGATTGGGGTAGAAGCCGAGCTTGCCCACATGAACGGTGATGGCCGCACGGCTGGCGAGACCGCCCAGCGCCGCGCGTAGATCCGCCAGGCGCGTGTCGGGCCACTCGCCGATGAAGCGGGTGGTGATATGCAGATTCGCCGCCGGGCTCCATTTGATGCGGGCGGTGGGCCCGAGCTGATCGATCAGGCGGTCGAGGTTGGCGATGACATCCGGGGGAAGGTCGAGGCCCGTGAACAGGCGCATCCTGCTCCCTATTTTGCAACATTTCTGAAGCCACCATTACGCTAAGCTGGAACTTCAAATCATGCTTGCTCCGGTCACGCCGGTCACTCTGGAAGGCCACTATGTGCGGCTTGAACCACTGTCGATCGATCATCACGCCGATCTCTGCGCGGTCGGCTTCGACGAAGACCTGTGGCGCTGGATCCCCAACCAGGTGCGCACGCCGGACGATATGCGCGCCTATATCGAAACCGCGCTGCAAACCCGGGACGAAGGATCGGCGCTGCCGTTCGCCACGGTGGATCGCGCCTCGGGCCGGGCCATCGGCAGCACACGCTTCGGCAATATCGATCGCGTGAATCGCCGCCTGGAAATCGGCTGGACCTGGAT
>DATGGM010000282.1:0-22821 GCA_035308525.1 Bryobacteraceae bacterium | reverse complement strand
GGCCTGGCGGTAAACCCCATATCCGGCTACCTCTACGTGGCCAACACCGATGCTCTCAATCTGATCCTGTTCGAGACCAACTTGAACGGGCATCTTGTCAACCACCGGATTTCCATGGTGAACCCGGCCACCCCGCTGAGTCCGAATTACTACGATCTGAACCCCAACATCAACTATTCGCAACTGCCGGACCCGAGCGCCTTGGCCAGTGCCTTGGCCATGCCCACCGCGGTGGTTTTTGAGCCCACCGGCCGCTATCTCTATATTGCGGCCTTCGGGACGGACCGGGTTGCAAAATTCGACACGACCACGAATACGGTAGCGAGCTTCGTTGAAATCGACCCGCAGGCTACCGGTTCCACCGTGAATCCAGCGAGCAAGCGCGGACCGCGCGGCCTGGCGCTGAATTCCGGCGCCAATGTCCTCTACGCTCTGAACCGGCTGTCTAACTCGATCTCCATCATCAACATCTCCGGTAATGCAGTTTCGTCCGAGATTCCCACCGGCTCCGCCGATCCCACGCCGGCAGCGGTCAAGAACGGCCGCGGATTCCTATACGATCACAAGCTCAGCGGCAACGGCACGGCCGCCTGCGCCTCCTGCCACGTGGACGCTGAAATGGACCTGCTGGCATGGAATCTGGGCGATCCGACCGGCAATATGACCTATTTGCTGGAGGGCAGCAAAACCTACGCTTTCCATCCCATGAAAGGCCCCATGACCACCCAGACGTTGCGCGGTTTGGCTAACGTGGAGCCCTACCACTGGAGAGGCGACAAGCCTGATCTGGCGGCCTTCAACGGCGCGTTTGCGGCGCTGATGGGCGGTTCGCAAATTTCCGCCGCGGACATGGGGGCCTTCACGAACTTCATCAACACCATCGTCTTTCAGCCGAATCCCAATCTGAACCTGGACGGCAGTTATCCGGCAGCGGTTCAACTTCCGGATATGCCGAAAGTACACGCCAGTCCGGCTACCGGCGAGACCGACTTCCACACGGCGTTTGAGTCCAACGGCACGTCTTGCGGTACGTGCCACACCTCCAACCCGGGCCCCGGCACGAATCTGCAAGTGAGAATTCCGTCGGGCACCGGCCCTTCCAGCGAGCAGCCCTTCAAGATTCCGCACCTGCGTAACCTGTATCAAAAGACGAACACAAACTTTACCGCCGGCGGAGTCAGCGTCAACGGTTTCGGTTTCAACCACGATGGAGCCATCAGTGGTCTCTTCAATCAAGCCAGCCAGGCCTCTTTCGGCACCGTATTTCACAACACATCTGAAAAGCAGGCCCTCGAGGCCTTCGAGTTGTGCTTCGATACCGGCACTCCCCCGGCTACGGGTTATTCACGCACGCTCACCGCAGCCAATGTAACAACCCCGGCGGCTCAAACCGATTGGAATACGCTCCAATCGCTCGCTGCAGCCGGCACCATCGACTTAATCGCCCACGGGACGGTTCAGGGTCAGGTCGTTGGGCTGCTTTATCAGCCGGCCACCCTCAATTACGCAAGCAACACGTCCGGAGTAGGCCCGTTCACCCAGGGGCAACTTACGACCTTCATCCAAAAGAACGATATCTTAACTGTAATGGGTGTGCCCGCGGGTTCCGGTTCCCGCATGTCGAAATAGGCTTCCGCGACGCGGCGGCGTACCTTGAGACCGGGACGGGCAGCCGCCCCGGTCTTTTCTATTCATACCCACCCTCTAGATGTCGATCGCGCTGCTCCTTCTGGCGCGTTACGTTCTTCTCGGCGATCGAGAGTTACCACCGCTTGTCGAGCGAACTCGGAGCGGGCGCAGCTCACTCATCAGAACCGCGAGCTGTCCTTGAAGCGGCTGAACCCGGAACGGCACAGAATCGTTTTGGGGTGCCTATTGGCAGCGCGGGAGGCGCGGTCGTCTACAGGTGGTTATGCGGATTGCCGGGCCGGCCGGGAGCGAACCGCATCGGCGGCCGCCCCGGTTCGCTAACTCCGCGCGCGCCGCTTATGGCAGCGAGGTCCCCGCTACAGGTGTGGACCCCGCGGAAAGATCTCCGGCCGTATCCGCCGCCTGAATCTGGTAGTAATACGTAGTCCCGGGATTGACCGTCTTGTCGTTATACGTCGTCTTGGTCGTCGTGCCGAGCGCGCTCAAGCTGGTTGGCGTACTTCCCCGCAGGACGTTGTAATGTGCTATGGGCAGACTGCCGGTGGATGCCGACCAGCTCACCGTGATCTGCGTGCTCGAGATGCCCGTCGCCGTCACATTCGTTGGCGTCGTCGGCAGGTTTAGTGTGGTGGCGGACACGCTGTTCGACAAGGCGGAGTTGTCCTTGCCAGTGTCGGTTGACTGCACCGCAAAGTAGTAGGTTGTCCCCGGATGCAGAGAAGTGGCGGTGTACGAGGTATTCGTCGTGATGGTCACCTGCGTCAGCGAGGTGGGGGAAGTACCCTCGTAAACATGGTAATTGGCGATGGGCAAGCCGCCGCTCGTGGCGGCGGACCACGACAGGCCGATTTTGCTGGCCGAGACCACATTGGCCGTCAAATTGGCGGGAGCCCCCGGGAGGCCATAGGTGGTGACCGCCACCGCCGGCGAGATCGCCGAAAGGTCCGCCGGTAAACCTGTATCGGCGGCCTGCACGGCGTAATAGTAGGTCGTTGACGGGGCATCCGTCGAATCTGTGTACGAGGTGTTCGGCGTGATGGCAAGTTGAGTCATGCTGGACGGCGAGCTCCCTTTGTAGACACGGTAGTTCGCAATCGGTAAGCCCCCGCTGGCCGAGGCCGACCAGGTCACCACAACCTTGGTGGCGGAGGACGGCGCTGCCGCCACGTTGGCAGGCACGGACGGATATCCATATGTCGTGGCGGAAACCGGCGCGGAAAGCCCGGACTGTGTCGGCGGCGTCCCCGTGTCGGCCGACTGAATCGAGTAGTAGTATGTGGTCGAAGCCGATACGGAGGTATCCGTGTAGGAAGCCTTGGTCACGGTAGCGACGTTGTTCAGATTGCTCGCGGACGTCCCCCGATAAACCAGATAGTGCGCGATCGGCAGGCCGCCAGTGGAGGGCGACCACGTGACGGTGATCTTGGTGGCCGTGTTCGGGACGGCTGAAACACCGCTCGGCGTTGTCGGTAAGGTCGGAGTAGTCACCGTCACAATCGAGGACATGGCGGAAACGTTCTTGTACTGGTCTTGCGCCTGCACCGCGAAATAGTACGTTTGGCCGGGGCTGAGTGTGCTATTGCCAAAAGCCGTAGTCGAACTGCCTGTGGTCCCGATCTGAGACATGGCGCTGGGAGCGACGCCGTAAAACACGTTGTATTGGGTCACGCCAGTCTTGTCCGTCGAAGCAGTCCAGGATAGTTGCACCTTATAACAAGAAACGGCCTGCGCGGTGAGATTCCCCGGGGTCGTGGGAGGCGTGGCGTTTGTGGTCTGCACGGAAACGGGCGCGGACTGGGTCGACACATTACCGCCCAGATCGAACGCCTGGGCCGTGTAGGTATATGTGGCAGCCTCGGTCAGCCCGCTATCCTGAAAGCTCGTGCCTGCCGTCGTGTTCACGATCTGAGAGTTGCCCGACGAGTCGGTCCGCCAGACATAGTAGCCCGCTACGCCTACGTTGTCCGTAGATGCATTCCATTTGACCAGCGCCGTGTTGGGATTACCCGATCCCGCCGTCAAGGTTGTCGGCGCCGTAGGCGGAGTTGTATCCGCCGGTGTCACCACCGAATTATAGTAATTCAGTGCCGTACTGGTAAAAGCCGCCTGGTTCAGACTCGCGGCGGCCAGCGAGCCCTCCAGACCGAGGATGGTGGCCGGGTCCATGTTCATGGTGCTGTCATCATAAGTCTGGTACGCGAACCAGTAGTCCGTGCCAAAGGGATTCATGAAGATCATCTGAGTGGAGTTCGCCAGGGTTTCCATCGTCTGTAAGAAATAGGCGTCCAAAGGCTGCCAGAAACTGAATGGATCCCGAGCCCGGACCTGATCGATGGAAAGGACGTTGACTTCGGTATCCCGTATCTTCCACAGCCCGCATTCGGTCATGCTGACCGGCTTACCTGCCGCCGCGGCAGTCTGGGCGATCTGCTGCGCAATCGGAAGATAATTCCGGTTGATCGGGTAGATATGCATGTCGATGAAGTCCACCGGCAGCGTAACGTATTCCTGAATGAATGAAAGCGCATTGATTTGCGCAGTGCCGACACCGGCGCCCAGCGGCAATGCCGGTACACTGGCTTTCACTGTGCTGATAATCTGGCTGAGGAGCTGGCCGGATCCGCTGGGTGTATTGGTGTTGGCCTGCCCGCTGTTGTCATATTCGGTTTGGGGCTCTGCCAGCACCATCAGGTAGTCCGGCTGCATGAGTTGGGCTATGTTGAGGGCCGTCTGCGCGCGCGCCTGCATGTACTGCGTCCAGTTGAGCGTGGCATAAAACGGCGCGGCGTCCCACCCAGCCTGGACATCGTTAACCAGCAGCGTATCGTTCTCGATGACGAGCTTGAGGCCCGCCGCTCTGACGGCCGCGGCTACGCTTTGATAATAGCTGGCCCAGGCCGCATACGTCTCGCCCTGGCTGGTCAGAAATGGCTCGTACAGCATGGGGAAACCGATCTCGATCGCAATTGCCTGGGCCCCCATGGCTTTAAGAGCGTTGATTTGCATCGGCATGTTTGGCCCTGCATTGAGCAGTTGCGGACCGGCATTCCCGTTCGCCGCCAGCAGGTTGCCGCACAACAGGTACGGATACTTCGGAGGAGTCCCCAGCGTTGCGTTGAAGTTGACCAGATAGTTGTCGAGCTCCGTATAGAGGTCCTGGAAGGTCGACGGGACCGGTGGCGCCTGCGCCTTCAGTTGGCCGGGAATCGAAACGGACAAGGTCAGGATGGTTAAGAGAACGGGTACCGCCCGGATCAAATTAGAAAGGCTGGATCTGAATTCGTCTATCATGCAGTCCTCTTTGGGTGCTCGCACGGCACAATGGCGCGCACGCCGTACGTTCTGTTCATACAAGACCACTGTCCAAATGGGTCAATCAATCTTCTCAATGGATAGTTGGGGTTAATTAGTTAACTATTAACCTGGGACGGAAGTTCTAATATTTGTTACAGATGCGCGCGCAGAGCGGTTTCCGGCGCCGGCCGCCGGCCACGTGGAATAAACTCCCGGTTAACTGGCATATCAATATGGCATATTTCTCTCATGAAACCTTCGCCGGATTGCCTTAGCCGACGGGCGTTCATGCTGGCTTCGCTGCTGGGAACCGTGGGTTGTTCGAATGAACCTCCGCGCGGCAGCCACACGTCCGATGCCGGGCCTCGCGTTCCGGTCCCCGTCCGCCTGGTTGACTTTTCCAATTCCGGAACGAGAATAGGAATTGTGACCACCGAAAAGGTATTCAAGAGCGATGAAGACTGGAAGCGCCAGCTCACTCCGGAGCAGTTCGCCGTCACCCGTCAGAAGGGGACGGAGATGGCCTTCACGGGCAAGTATTACAAACTGCATGAGCACGGCACTTACCGTTGCGTGTGCTGTGGTAACGCCCTGTTCAGCTCCGAAACCAAATTCGAATCGGGCACCGGCTGGCCGAGTTTTTGGGAACCGATCGCCAGGGAGAATGTCACCGAGGAGACCGATTCAAGCTACGGAATGATGCGTACCGAGGTGCTGTGCCGCAAGTGCGACGCGCATCTGGGGCACGTCTTTCCGGATGGGCCGCAACCCACCGGCCTGCGCTACTGCATGAACTCTGCCGCGCTCGATTTCGTGAGGCAGGACGCGCCAAAGTAGCGGCGGTCAATCCTCTCCAGCCACCCGGGTCTGCTTCCATAGCCTGTTCGCCGGCACGAAAAGGACCGCACCGGCGCACAGCGCAGCAGCGTTAAACACGACGAACGTGCGGCAGGTGGCGGATGGCCGCTTCAACAAAGATCCAGCCGGAATCCAGTGGTCCACCGCCGCCAGGCCATACAACAAGGCCTGCCCGCCGACGGCCGCCACGGCCCACGCCTTCGGAAGCCAGAAGCTGCTTACGGCCACCACCAGCAGCGCATAAGGCAGCAGCAGCCTACCCAGCTTGTAGGAGAAAAAATGGAATCCCACCGGCGTGATCACGTTCATCAACTTTGGATAACTGCGCACCACTTGGAACAGTCCCGCCAGGGTGCGTACCTTGCGCTGAAACTCCACTTCCAACCGCGTCGGGTAATCGTAAGCGATGGCCTGGCGTTCGAAGACGAAACGATAGCCCTGCAAAACAGCCGCCAGCGGCAGATAGGCATCGTCAATCAGCGCTCCTGCAGGCAACGGACGGGCCAGCTCGCGCCGCAAGGCGTAGATGCAACCGGTGGCCACCAGCAGCGAATCCACCGCGGTCAGCTTGTCCCGCAGCCATTTTTCGAAGCGCCAATAGTGCCCGACGTCGGCTTCCCCGCCCCGCCCCCCTTCCACGAAAACCATTTGCCCCGAAGCTCCCCCGACCCCGGGATCGCCCAGACACGCCACCAGGTGGCGCAACGTACCCGGCGCGAGGCGCTGGCGCACATCCGTGAAGAACAGAATGTCGCCCGCCGCCCGCGCGATGCCGGCGTTCAGAGCCGCGGCCTTACCGCCGTGCGGTACCCGCAAGAGGCTGACACCCTGCGTTTGGAATTCAGCCGCGATCGCATCGGTGTGGTCCGTGGATCCGTCCGAGATCACCAGAATCTCCACAAGGTCCCGCGGATAATCAAGCTGCAGAATCGATTCCAGCTTTGCCCGGATCCATTTCTCACCGTTGTAAACCGCCAAAAGTACGGTCACCGTTCTATCGCGCAACTCCTTGCGGAGCGGTTTCGGCCTCCAACGCGCCAGCGCGGCCAACAGCAACGGGTACCCGAGGATAATGTACGAGGCGAAGCCGGCGCCGGCCAGAAAGAGGATCTGTGCCACTTGAACCAGTCTATCGACTGGTATTGTCGCCGTGGCGTGCGAAAATGACAACTTCGATGCGCCTTCTGATCGACGCCGTTCCATTACTGGTGCGCAGCGCCGGCGTAAAAAACTATCTGTTTCACTGGATATCGCACCTCCGGCGGTTGCTTGGCGCCGATCAGGTCGGGCTCTTTCCTTTCCTGGACCGTCTGCCGGAACTGGATCACGAGCGCTCCGTGGCGGACGCTCCGGGCACCCTGGCCCGCCAGGCGATGCTATTTGCGCTGAACTTGCGGCCCAACCATGCGGTGGATTTCGTGGAACCGCCGGCGGATGTTTTCCACGCCACCAAACTGCTCTATCCGCCCCGCCGCGCGCTCTTGACCGCGACACTGCACGACACCACCTGCTGGCTGATGCCCCAGTTCCATCAGCCGGCCAACGTGGCCGCCGAAAAACTCTTCGCCGAGCGAATCTGGAAACGCGCCGCCGGCCTGATCGCAGTTTCCGAAAACACCCGCCAGGATGCTATTCGAACTCTGGGTCTCGATCCGCAGGCAATTGAGGTGATCTATCCCGGAGTGGCCGAGCCTTATTTCAGCGCCACGGCCGGGACGAAGTATGCGTTCACCAAGCCGTACGCCCTTTACGTGGGCACGGTCGAGCCGCGCAAGAATCTGGATCTTTTGCTGGATGCCTGGCAGGCTCTGCCGGCGTCGATACGGGAACAGTTTGATCTGGTGCTGGCCGGCCCCGAAGGCTGGCAGTCGGCCCAGACTTTAGCTCGGTTGCGCATGGGCGGCCGGGGGATTCGCTATCTCGGGTACGTGCCGGAGGCCGATTTGCCGGGCCTGACTGCCGGCGCGGCCCTATTTGTTTATCCGTCGCTCTACGAAGGGTTCGGCTTCCCTGTGATGCAGGCCATGGCTGCGGGCGTGCCCGTGATTACCTCAAACGTGTCTTCCCTGCCCGAGGTGACTGGCGGAGCCGCCGCGCTGATTGATCCGCGCAGCCAGGCCGAACTGCGCGACACGATGGCCCGTCTGTTAACCTCGCCGGCCGCCATATCCGCCATGGCCGCCGCGGGGTGCGCACGCGCGCAAAGTTTTCGGTGGGACGCGTGTGTCCACCACTCGGTGGACTTCTTCAGGCGGATTCTGGAGAGCGCCTAGCTCAACGCATAGTCAGCTCGTCGGTCAAGACCCGCTGGCAGTACTCCAGGTTCTCGTTCACTTCCGCCCGCTCGTCGAGCGCTTTCCCCAAGCTCGCCAACAGGTACAGGATGAACACGCCGCGGGCGCCGGGAGTGGCCGCCAGATCGAACTTGGTTCGCCAGTTCTCTCTCCTCCGCCGCGCCATCTGCATGCTGAAGTGGAAGGCGTCCCATCCCAAAGGTACTCCGCCCTCGCAAGCCTCCCAGTCGTACACCATGAGCCGTCCATCCACCACGCGCGTGTTCCACGGTACGAAATCCCCATGCGAAAAGCCGCACGGAACCGTGACCTTGTCCAGTTCGCGCCTGGCCGTCGCCAGCGCGGCCGTGCCCAGCCTCTGCCAACGCCAATCGCAGCGCCAGCTGGCCTCGTCCCACCGCCCGCCAACCTCGTCCAGGACCCGCAGCCCGGCTTTGTCCACCCGCCGCAGCCCACCCAGGTTCTCCAGAAACTCAACGTGCATCGCGGAGAGTTCCACCGGCCCCGGCCGGCCCTCCAATGGCGACTGGAACAGCAGGAAGCTGTCTTGCCACTGGCCTGCGTAGAGCACGCGTGGGACGTCAGGCTGCAGTCCGGAGATGTTGTCCAGAATGCGGGCTTCATGACGCACGCGATCGCTGGCCACCGCGGTCAACCCCAGCTTGATATAGCCCAGGGTCTCGCCGCCCGCGCGCATTACCTGAATGGTCAGCTTGCGGTATTTCCCCGGCGTGCCCAACCCCATGGCGAATACCGGACTGCGCTCCCCCGCCACATTCGTCACCAGCGCCTTCAGGCCCAGCGGCTCGCCCACGTACAGCGGATGCATCGCCCAACCGCTCCAGCCGGTCTTGACGAGCAGCCCCAGCAGGACCTTGCGCAAACGCCCGCCCATGTCGTAGGGGGTGTAGAACCGGAATCCCCCGAGGGTAGTGCGGCTATCGCCCAGAGGAAGCAGATAACGGGGTTGCTGGTATGACGGCAGCACGGCGAAGCGGTGACGCAGATGGTCGCCTTGAGCGGTCCGGCGGCCGGAGAATCGCTCCAGGGCCGCGTCCAGATCCGCGCTCTTCTCACTCTCGACGTGTGATTTCGCTAACAAAGCTGACCCTTATTTCATGCCGGTATCGCCACCATGTCAATTCGTCAGGGCACCGATCCGGTCCTAAGTTGGTTTCTGGTCATGGTCTACGAGTTACCCGATATCCGCAGAATGGCACCTTTCATTACTTTCATTACTTGGGTATTGACAGGAGATCGACGAAGCCCGTAACATACAGCTTCGTGCCATCTGATGAAGGCTCGTATAGAACCCTACATGAAGTCCCAGGAGGTCGCCGACGTTCTGGGAATCACCAAGCGCACGTTGATGAACTGGTTACGCACGAAACGAATTCAGGAGCCTGAACGCAACCAGGCTAACCGGTATCGACGCTGGACTACCCAGGACGTGGAGCGAATCCGGCAGGCCATCGCGGAGAAGAGCAGTGATTAAGATCGTGATTTCAAATCAAAGGGGTGGGGTCGCCAAGACCACCACCGCGACCACTCTGGCGCGCCTCTGGGCTGACCGGGGACACAAGGTGCTGCTGATCGACACCGATCCCCAGGGTTCAGTGGGCATGTCGCTGGGGCTGAAGGCCGACAAGTTCCTGCACCATTTCGTAGTCTACAACCACTTGTTCGAGAGCTGTCTGGTGCACGCCGCGCCCAATATCGACGTGCTTTGCAGCAGCCGCGAGACCATCCAGGCGGAGGCTTCGCTGATGGGAGTCCCGGCGCGCGAGATGTCCTTTTCCCTGCTCTTCTCCAAGGTGGACGAGCCGTACGAGATCGTGCTGATCGACGTGGCTCCGTCCATCACCTTGATGCAAACGTGTGCCATGGTTTACGCGCAGCGGGTCCTGATTCCGGTGAGCATGGATACCCTGAGCCTGCAAGGCGCCGGCGCCTGCCTGGAAACGGCCCGCATGATGAATGAGCTGTTTCGTGTGAATGTCCGGCCGGCCGGGCTGCTGCCCGTCATGGTGGACCGCCGCTACCAGCACACCGCAGTCATGATGAAATCTCTGGAAGACCTTTCCGCCAAGTTCCACATCCCCCTGCTCCCGGCCATCCGCACGGACGTCACCGTGTCCAAGTGCGGCCGCGCGCGGCAGTTCTTGGTGGATTACGACCCCAAATGTAAGGCCATGGAAGACTACGAGATGGCCGGTACCCGGCTATTGGAGCTGATGCTCGATGAGCGAGCCGATCAAACAGAATCCCGCACCGCCCAAGCGGTCGAAGCGTAAGCCCGCAATGGAGCCCCTGGGCTGGGACGAGATCGTCAGCCAGCCCGGCATGGGCGGATACCTGTCCTTCCTGAATGGTCCGGTTCCCCTACCCCACCTGCAGAATCCGGGCGCAGGGCCTGTACTAGACCCTGGGGTTGATTCCACTACTCGGACCGATCCGATAGGAGCGGCTGAACCAACTACCCTACCTATAAAAACCCCTGCCAACTCTCCAGCCCCTGGGGTTGTATCAGCTCTTCCAGACGGTCCAGTCCCTGTGGTCGAATCAACTCCTCCAATCGCCTCAGCATCAGGGCTCGCAACAGCCCGTGCTTCGGCTGTTATGACCCCTGAGGTCTTTTCAATCCCTGTGGCTCAAATAGGCCCCAGACTGCGAATTCGGAAATGCGCCGCCACGCACGATGGCCACTCCCTGGGCGAGGAGGTTCTTTACCAGGCGCTTTGGAAAGCCGCCCGCCCCGAATCAGCCGAAGCCCGCTCCATTGTCATCGGCTGGCGAGGTATGTCGCAACTCTGCCGCATGACCCCTAAGAACTGTAAAATCAACACGCAACGTCTCATCCGCAAGCTCGCCCTGGAAGTCCTGTCGCCCTATAACACCCCCGAGTCGATCGGTACCACTTACCGCGTATATTCCGACGAGGCTACCCTGCGGCGGCGCAGCGATGCAGGGTTGCAATGGGTGATCCGGAGCAGGGGAGTGGAGTTCGTCGATCCGCGCACGGGATCGGCCATACTGCCCAACTGTGCGGTAACGTGTTGAGCTAGCCCGGCCTCCGAATTTCCCAAAAAATATTGGAATTACTGCCTGTTACCGCCACTAATCCTCTCTAAACCAGCAGGCAGCCATGCGGATTTGCATCGTAGGCGGCATTTTCGATAAGCCGGCGGAGTATCGCGCGCAGCACTCCATCTCACCCGAGACTGTGCTGGCGGGGGGGCTCCGCCGGCGCGGCTGGAAGGTGGTCGAGTGCGGACATGCCGATCCTCTCGATCTCGCCGACTGCGATCTCGTGCACGTCCACCACTTCGGCCGGGCCGCGCTACGCCTGGCCGCGCGGAAGCAGCGGCCGCCGTTCGTCCTCACCACCCACGATCCGTTTTCAATGAACCGCCTGCCCGTGGGCTGGAAGCGCCGCTTGACCGATAGGCTGGTCCTGCACCGCGCGGATAAGGTAGTGGCGCTTTCCAATGCGGAACGCGAGTTCCTGATGCGCCGCCGGCGCCTTGCGCCAGAGCGCATCGCGGTGATTCCTAACGGGATTAACTCGGCGATCTTCGACCGCCCAGCGGAGCCCCCCGCATCCCCTGGCAACCTGCTTTTGTTTGTCGGCCAGTTGAAGGACTTCAAAGGCCTGGGCTATTTGCTCGATGCCATGCCCGCGGTGCGCCGCTCGTTTCCGGACGTGCAACTGCAGATCGTCTACCAGACCGATGCGCAGTTGGACCGCTACCTGGAACAGACGGCCTGGCTGCGGCTCAATGGTTGCGTCGATTTTGCCGGCTCCCGCACGGCCGCAGCTCTGGCGCAACTCTATTCCACCACCGCCATCGTAGTCGCGCCCAGTCTGGGCGAATGCCTATCCACGGTCGTGCTCGAAGCCATGTGTTGCGGCGCCGCCGTAGTGGCCACTGACGTGGGCGGCATCCGCGAGCAGTTGGATGACGAAACCGGCGTGATCGTGCCGCCGCGCGATGCGGATGCCTTGGCGCATGCCATCCGCGCCCTATTGGCCGATCACGACCGCCGCCACAAAATGGGCGCGGCGGCGCGAAAAAAGGCCCGTGCGCAATTCAACATTCAAAAGATGATTGACCGGCACGTGCGGCTATACGAAGGGCTTCTCTACAGCGATGAGCGAGCTGCTTAATTATTCGGACACGGAATTGCTCCGCTTGGCGCAAACGGTCTACGACATACCATCGCTGGCGGCCTGGCGCGCCGCTGAGTTGAAGGCCTTGCGGCGCTGCAAGTTCGACGAGCCTGTGCTGGAGATCGGCTGCGGCAACGGGCGCTTCACCTCGCTCCTGATCCCACGCGTCGATTGGGGCGTGGATATCAACCCGCGCGAAGTGGAGCTGTGTGCGCGGAGCAGCACCATCTATCGCCGCGTAGGGTGTATGGATGCGCGCCGCCTGGAGTTCGCCGATGGCGTTTTCGCCACCGTCTTCGCCAATTGCGTGGTGGAGCATATCCCGGACCTGCCGCGGGTGCTGGCCGAATGCCGGCGCGTTCTGCGCCCTGGCGGATCGTTCATCGCCACCGTCCCGCTGGCCGAGATGAACCGCCACCTGCTGCTCCGCACCGCCTGGTACGGGCGGCTGCGCGCCGGGCAGTTGCGGCATCTGAACCTGCTGGCGGAGCGCGACTGGATGGCGGCCCTGACCGAAGCCGGTTTCAGCATCATTCAGACCGAGCCTTACCTCTCGGCCCACATGTGCGAGCTCTGGGACCGCGTGGACGGCCCTTTGTGCATGGGCGCAGGTCCGCTGACACTCGGGCGGGCATACCGCTTCACCACGCGGCTGATGCCCGGACCCCTGCGGTCGGGATTGAATCGTCAATGGCAACACTACTTTATAAGAGCGCTCGAGTCGGATCATTCCGAGACGCCGTGCGCCATGTTGATACAGGCGCGGACGGCCCCGCAACAATCTCCCGACCCGGACGCCTCCCAGCCGCCGCCCGCAATGTAGGCGTGGTCCTGGGTGGCCAGGCGGCACTCTCGGCCAGCCGGTTCGCGGCGCTGCTGCTGGTTTCCCATTCGCTCGCGCCCGCGCGTTTTGCGGAGTGTGCCATCTATGCCAGCAGCAGCCTGGTGATGGGCAATCTGTGCGAGCTGGGCATCAACATCTCCTGCCTGAAATTCGCCGCCGGCTCTTCCGGTGAGGACTGGCTCCGCACTGTCTCCCGCTTCCTGCAGCTGCGATTGGCGCTCACCGCCTCGATCATCACGGCCGTATGCCTGCTTGCCCCCACCGCCAGCACCCGGCTGCTGAAGCATCCGGAATACGGCGCCGCGCTACGCCTGGCGTGCGCCAGTGCGGCCGTGGCGTCGGTGTCGTCATTCAGCCTGGTCCTGTTGCAGTCGCGGCTTGAGTTCGCGCGCATGTCGCGGTTGAGCGCGGCAGCCGCCACCCTGCAGATTTTGCCCGTGCTGCTGGCGACGCGCTTCCGGTGGTCGGGCCTCCACTGTCTGTTCGCGGGCGACGTGTTCAGCCGGCTTTGGATCGTGGCCGCCAACCTGGGTCTGCTGGCGGCGGTGCTGGCGGCGGCCAGGCGCCCCGGACCGCGTCCCGCCTGGAAATCGATCGCGACGTTCGCCAACTGGGTTACACTGTCCACGGCCATCGGCTCGCTCTACAACTACATTCCATCGATCGCCCTGGCGCGTTGGGCCACCGCCGCGGCGCTCGGCACGTTTACTCTGGGCATGTCGCTGACCGGCGGATTTGCCCTGCTGGTCAACACCACCAGTACCGTTCTGCTGCCCGAAGCTGTTTCGGCCTCCACTACAGGCGGCCGGCGCGATTACTTGCGCAGTTACATGACCGGAGCCGCCCTGCTCGGCGGCGCGCTGCTCGTAGCCACCTGGCTCTGCGGTCCGCTCGCCGCACGCCTCTTTCCTGCGGCCATGCCGGATGCCGTCCTTGTTTTTCAGCTCCTGGCCACCGCACAGATCGCCCTGCTGGTGGCAAATCCGGTGCAGTTCCTGCTCTACGGCGCGGGACGCCCGCAATGGTGTACGGCGTCCGACGGGCTGATCACGTTGCTGTTCGGCGCCATGGCGGTATGGCTGGCGCCGGCCTACGGCGCGATCGGCGTGGCCTGGGCCCTGTTGCTCGCGCAGACCGGCGTCAAATCGGCGCTGTCGGCGGGCGTGGGACTTCGGGGCTGGGGACTGCGCCCATGATGCGCGTTGTTCTGATTTCGACGCTGGCCATCGTCGCCGCGGCCGTCCAATACGCCAACGGATCCCCCGCCGGGGCGAACGCATACCTGTTTTTCGCCGTGCTACTGGTTTCCTTCGGCATTTATCGGCGCGGCATGCGCGGCCTGACGTACTGGCTCAGCCTCACCGGACTTGTGGAGGCCTGGTTCCTCTTTGACTACTGTTTCTACGGCACCGCCGTCGCCGTGCTCGGGCGCAGCAAGACACCGCTGGCCGCCTCCATGGACGAGGCCTATTCGCGTACCTACCTGGTCGGCGCTCTGGCCTTCGTGGCGTTCGCCTGTGGCGCGCACGCCGGCTTCGCGCGCTCCGCCGCCGGCCGGGGCATACGTCGGCTGTTGCAGGTGTGGTCCCGGCGCGAAAGGTTGTGGCGGAATGTCTTTTTCCTGTTCACCATCGGCGGCATCCTCGGACTGGCGGTGTTGCTGCTCGATTCCGAAAGCCGCGATCGTCTGTTCTACGAGCATGTCGGCCTGGCGCCCCGCCCGGGCATGGGCCGCTATTCGGACTTGTTGTTCATGCTGCCCACCAGCGCCATAGGGCTTTGGTATCTCTCCGGACCAAAGCGGCGTTATTCGCGCGTGCTGACCATGGCCGGATTGTTTCTGATTGCGGCTATCCATTTGGGCTTCGGCAGGCGCCTGATGTGGGCCGGCACCATGCTGCTGGTCTTCCATCTCTGCCGGGTGCGCGGCATCTTCACCTTGCGGGCGCGATACCTGGCGGTGGCCCTGCCGCTGGTGCTGCTGGTGTCGCTCTGGCTCGAAGGCAGCAAGAACCTCGGATGGTATGCCGCAACGGAAGCCGTGGACGTTCGCGCGCTGGCCGACGGCAACCGGGTTTTCGACATGGTAGACAACTCCGTGGGCCGCTTCGACACCACCGCGGCGTTGATCACCAATCGCGAAACACTGCCGTATTATTACGGTGAAACATTCCTGATGGCCCCCTTGCAGCTCCTGCCGGTCTCGGCCGGATTCGAACGGTCCCGCGGCGTGCGTGAGGAATTGGGTGAGCTGATCTACGGCGCATTCGGGCAGGGGCTGGTCTCGCAGGAAGCCTCGCTGGTCGGCGAGTTGTACGCCAATTTCAGTTACCTCGGCGTGATGGCCGGATTCCTGATAGTTGGGTTCGGGGCTGCGTTTCTCGACGGGCGCTGTCATCACAGCCGCCGGCCGATGGTGGCGCTGGGTTACGGCCTGTGCCTGTTTCGCGCCGTGCATCAACTGGCTACCGCGTCCACATCGTGGTTTCCGCTCACCTTTTTGGCATTTCTCCCATGGCTGTGCGCCATGGCCGTGACGCGGATGCCCTGGAGGTCTGCCCGGTGATCGTACACGTGGGGCCTTCCCATCTGCCCTTGCCCGCGCGCTTGGGCGGAGCCGTCGAGCGCCGCATGCTGGAGCTGGCCGAGGCGCAGGCGCGCGGCGGTGAGCGCGTCATCGTCTATTCCGGTGCCGCGGAGACCGGGTGGCGGGAATACCGCGGCGTGTCCATCCGTTATCTGGGTGGCGCGCGCACGGAATTTGCCTTGCGCTTCGTCCAGGATGCCGCGCCTCGCCGGCCGCGCATCGTTCACGTGCACAATCGCGCGGAGATTGCCTGGCTCACAACCGCGGCCCGACTGGCGCCGGCCGTGCTGAGCTGCGATTACCATTTCGAACCCTGGCGGCGCTTCGCGCATCTACGCAAGATCACGAAAGCCGTATGGCGCCGCTGCCTGCTGGCCTGCGATCGCATCGCCCCGGTCTCGGACTATTGTCTCCGAACGTACCGCGGCTATTGGGATTTACCCGGTGACAAAATGGCGCTCATTCCCAACGGCGTGGATTGTGCACGCTTCCACCCGGACGCGGCTCTGCGCGCGGAATGGCGCGCACGGCTGGGACTCGACGGGCACCCCATGATTCTCTACGCTGGCAGGCTCTGCCGGCAGAAAGGCACCGACCTGCTGATTGCCGCTTACCGCATGCTGAAACGGCCGGCAAAGCTGGTGGTGGTGGGCCCTTGCGAGCGGTTCGGCGAAACGCGTCTCGGCGAACTGGTAACCCAGGTTTCCGAGGCCGGCGGTACGCATCTGCCCCCGCTGGACGACAGCGATATGCCCGGGATCTACAATGCCTGCGACATCTTCGTCATGCCCACGCGGGAGCTGGAGATGTTCGGCATGGCCGCGGTGGAAGCGCAGGCCTGCGGCAAGCCGGTAATCGCCAGCGATCACGGAGGCCTGCGTGAGACGGTGCCGGAGTCCGCCGGGATGCGTTTTCGCCCGGGCGACGCCGCCGCGCTGGCGGCCTGCCTGGAAACCCTGCTGGACCGTCCGGATCTGCGGCGCACTCTCGCATTCCGCGCCATTCAAAACGCGGCGCGCTACGACTGGCCGCGTATCGCGGAACGCTGCCAGGAGGTCTACGCCGGACTATGAACTCACCGTTGGTCAGCATCGCTATGCCGTTCTATAACGCCGCGCGGACCCTGGACGCCTCCATCCGCTCCATCTTGCTGCAGAGCCACCAGAATTGGGAACTGCTGCTGTGCGACGACGGTTCCACCGATGCCGGCCGCGACATGGCGCTCTCTTTCGACGATCCCCGCATCGTGGTGTGGGGCGACCGCCGCCGTCTGGAACTGGGCGCGCGCCTCAACGAGTGCATCGAACGCGCCAACGGCCGATACGTGGCGCGCATGGACGCCGACGACATCGCCTATCCACGCCGCCTGGAAAAGCAACTGCATTTCCTGGAAGCCCATCCGCAAGTGGACCTGACCGGCGGCTGGGCCGTCCTGTTCGCCGATACGGGTGCGCCTGTCGGCAAACGCACCGATCCCGCCTCGCATGGCGACATCGCGCGCCGGCCACTTTATTCGTTCAAACTGATCCACCCCACGTTCATGGCTAAGACCGCCTGGTTCCGGCGCTATCTCTATCGCGCCGACGCCATCCGCTGCGAAGACCATGACCTGTTGTTTCGAGCTTGCGCGGAGAGCCGCTTCGCCAACCTGCCGGAGATCGTGCTGGGGTACCGCCAGGGTTCCATCAATTTGCGTAAACAACTGCGCTCTCGCCGGATGTGGTGCCGGTGCACCGGCCATTATCTGAATGCGTCCGGACGCCTGCGGGTGGCCGCCGTGGAAGTGATGAAAGGCGTCCGGGACGCCGTGGCTGTGGCGGCCCATGCGGACACCGCGTGGCTGCGGACGCGCTCCGCGGCGCTCACCGAAGATGAATTGCGGGAGTGGCGGCAGGTATGGGCCTCGGTGTCATGACTACCGTGGCTACACAGGCAGTCGTCTGGCCCGCGCCGGAATACCGCACGGTGGCTGCCAGCGTGCGCCATCTGTTTCGTTTTCTGGGACTGGATGCGGCAAATCCCCTGGGCCGCTGGATACGTCCCGGAATGACCGTGGTGATCAAGCCGAATTGGGTGAAGCATGAATCCGGCGACAGCCAGGGCCGCCACGTGCTCTACACACATGCAGCCGTCGTGGGCGTGCTGATCGACGCCGCGCTGCGGGCCCTCGGCGGCCAAGGCCGTGTAATCGTGGCGGATGCCCCGCTGCAAGGTTGCGATTTCGCGCGCTTCCGCGGCCAGAGCGGGCTCGCCGAAATGGAAGCGGAGTATGCGGACGAACCCGTGGACTTTCTCGACCTGCGGCGCCAGTGGGCGGAGATCGACGATGCCAGTAGTTACGTGCGCGCTGTGCGTCCGCTGGCGGGCGATCCGCGGGGCTATTCGCTCGTGGACCTCGGGCCGCGCAGCCGGCTCATGTGTTTCAGCGTAAATGCGCGCTTCGGCGTGACGGATTACAGCGCTAAGGCCACCAATGGGCATCATCACGGTGTGCATCGGTACCTGGTCAGCAACAGCGTGCTGGGCGCCGATGTCATCCTCAACGCGCCCAAGCTGAAGACCCACATGAAGACCGGCATCACGGGAGCGCTAAAGAATTTTGTAGGCATCATCGGCTCCAAGGACTGCCTTCCGCACTTCCGCCCGGGCTCTCCGCGGAACGGAGGCGACGAATACCCGGATGGTAACTGGATCAGCCGGGCCGCCAGTCCTATGCGCGAGTTGTTGCAGACCCGCGCGCCATTGTGGATCTGGAAGCTGGCGCGGGCGGGCGCACGCGCGTCATCCCCGGCGGTGATTCACGGGGGCGGCTGGCACGGAAACGATACGCTATGGCGCACCATTCACGACCTGGTGGATATCGCGCGCAATTACGGCCCCGGGGGCGTTCCCAGGGCGCAACCCCGCACCATCCTGACGCTCGTAGATGCCATCGTGGCCGGCGAAGAGTGCGGCCCCCTGAAGCCCAGCCCCAAGGATTGCGGCCTGCTGATCTGGGGAGAAGATCCGGGCATGGTGGACGTCGCCTGTGCCACCCTGATGGGATTCGATTGGCGGCGCATCCCCCTGTTGAGGCATCTATGCGACCCCGAAGCGCGCGCATTCACCGCCTTCCAAGGGGAGCTGGCCTGGCACGACGCTGCGTGGAATAGCGCCGGCCCATTTGCCGCGCCGGTTGGATGGGCTGGGGAGATCGAGGCCGAGCGAAGGGAGTAGACTAAGTGCATGGCGGCGTCGGCCATCGTACCCGTAGAAGAATACCTGCGGACCTCCTACCAGCCCGACATGGAGTATGTGGACGGCCAGCTCGTGGAGCGGCACGTGGGTGAGCGCTGGCATAGCCGGCTCCGGACGCTGGTGATTCTTCTGCTCGGCAGCCGGGAACGTCAGGCAAGTTTCACGTTTTGACGGAGCAGCGGATGCGCGTCATGGGGTCGAAACAGCGCTACCGCATCCCCGATGTCTGCGTGATGGCGCTGCCCTATCATGCCGAGCCTGTGATTACGGATCCACCTCATCTGGCAATCGAGATCGTGTCTCCGGAAGATGAGACGGCCGATCTCCTGACCAAAGTGGCCGACTACCTGCGCTTCGGCGTCTCGCACATCTGGATCGCGGACCCGTACAAGCGCACGGTGCAGGAAGCCGGCCTCGACGGCATACGGTCCTGCCCGGATCTGTCGGTTGAGACGCCGCTGGCCGGCCGCGTGGATTTCAAGGAGCCGTTCGCGCAGCTCGACCAGCCCACTAACTAGCGCCGAGCCGGCATATCCCTGCTGTATCACTGGAGTCTTCAAAGTATCGGCCCACATTTTCAGAGATAAACATCCGGTTTAAAACCACAACTACATTTCACGACGTTATCGAAATGCTGCAACGGCTTTATTCCGCGCTGCCCATCTTCCTGCAGCATGCCTGCGCCACGGCACAAGGCGCCCGCTACCACCATTGGCGGTACGGAGGTACCTTCCAGGCGCATCTGGATATGCTCCGGCGCGCGGAACGCCAGCCCGCGGAGCAGATGCTGGAATTGCAGAAGGCCGGGCTGAACCGGTTGTTGCAATTTGCCTGCGCACATGTTCCGCATTACCGGAAACACGGAACGTCCGCACTTACTGCCAAAGACCAAATCCGGGAACGGCCGGCAGACTTCCTGGCAGACACACGGCAGCGGACGGCGCTCATTCCGTGGCACACCAGCGGCACCACGGGGAAACCGCTCACCGTCTTCTATAACCGCGAGGCCATGCAAAAGATGTGGGCCTTCGTCGAGCTGTATCACAATACAGCCGGCGTCGACAGGCGCCAACGGCGGGGCCAGTTCACCGGGAAAATGATCGTCCCGCCGGAACAGCGGGCGTCCAAGAGAGTCTATTGGCGCCGCGACCTGGCGAACCACGCGCTTCTGCTTTCGACCGTGCACCTGCTGCCCGAGAATCTGCCATACTACGCCGCGGCCCTGGAACGCTTCCAACCGGCGTATCTCTCCGGCTATCCGTCCGCGATGTACGTGCTCGCGGATTACTATCGGCAATCGGGCCGCACCGCGCCGAAACTCAAGGCCGCGCTCACTTCCGCCGAGACCCTGCTGGATCACCAGCGGCGGGCGATCGAAGAAACATTTACAACGAGGGTTTCCGATCAGTACGGTCAGGCCGAAATGCAAAGCTTCTGGTACGAGTGCGAAGCCGGCAGCATGCATGCGCATCCTCTGGCCGGAGTTACCGAGATCCTGCGTGCGGATGGCACGCCCGCGGCGCCGGGCGAGATGGGTGAAGTCGTTTTGACAGGCTTGGTGAATTACGCCATGCCACTGATCCGATACCGCGTGGGCGATACCGCCCGTTTCGCGACCCAAAGTTGTCCCTGTGGCCGCGGCATGCCGGTGATCGAGGAAATAGGCGGCCGTCTGGACGATTTCGTGTTTACGCGCGAGCGCGGCTTTCTGGGGCGTCTGGACCCCGTGTTGAAGGGCATCCACAACATCGTCGAAAGCCAGATCGAGCAGCCGTCGCTGGATCTCCTGCGAATCCGGTTCGTGCCCGCGCCACGCTTCACGAATGACGATTTGCAACTGCTGGAAAATAACCTCCGCGCCCGGGTGGGACGGAGCATACACCTGGAGTTCGAGTGCACCAATCATATTCCACGATCGGCGAACGGGAAGTTCCGCTTTGTGATTTCAAGGCTGGAGCCGGGCGTCCTAAAGTCGTGCGCGTCATCACGCGGCTGAATATCGGCGGCCCCGCCATACACACCGTGCTGCTGACGCGGGAGATGGCCGTGCTCCAGTATCGCACCGTGCTGGTGGCCGGAAGCTGCGAGCCGGCGGACGGCGACATGAGCTACCTGGTGCAGTCCGGCGATCCGGTACGCTGGGTGCCGGAGCTTTCGCGCTCGGTGCAACCCTGGCGCAATCTGCGGGCCTTGTGGCAGCTGTGGCGGCTCCTGCGCCGCGAGCGTCCCTTGATCGTGCATACCCATACCGCCATGGCGGGTTGCCTGGGTCGCCTGGCGGCGGTGCTGAGCGGAGTGCCCATCATCGTCCACACTTTCCACGGCAACAGTCTCACGCAGTACTTTTCGCGCCTGCAGGCGGGCGTCTTTCGCGGCATTGAGAAGGTGCTGGCGCGCTTCACCGATGCTTTGTGCGTGGTGTCGCGGCAGCAGGCGCAGGAACTGAGCGCCCGGTTGCAGGTTGCCCCGGCGGACAAGTTTCGCGTGGTGCCGCTGGGGCTCGATCTGAATGACTACTTTGCTCTGCGCCCGCCGATGGATCACGGCTCGCTGACCGTCGGCTGGTTCGGCCGCATGGTGCCGGTAAAGAACGTAGCGCTGCTGGCCGCCACCATCGAGACCGCGCTGCGACGCGGCCCGGACATTCGCTTCCTGATCGCAGGCGATGGGCCGGACCGCGCGCTGCTCGAAGAGCTGATTGCCCAATATCCCGGGCAGGTACAGTGGCTGGGGTGGCAGCGCGAGATTCTGCCTGCCATGGCGCGCTGCGACGTGCTCTTGCAGACCTCGCGCAATGAAGGTACACCCGTGGCGCTCATCCAGGGCATGGCGGCGGCGCGGCCGTTTGTATCTACCGCGGCGGGCGGCGTAATCGATATGGTTTCGGGCGGCGTCCGGCGTGAGGTTGATGGCGCGCGCTGGTACGAAAACGGCGTGCTTTCGGACGCCAGCGCCCACACCCTGGCTACCGCGCTGATTGCCCTGGCCGAAGATCGTGCGCTCAGTTCGCGCATGGGTCTCGAAGGGCGCGTGTTTGCCGGGCAGAATTATCGCAAGGAAGCGCTGGTGGGCAACCTGGATGCGTTGTACCGCGAGCTGATACGGAAAAAACATCTGGAGGAACGATGAACGTATTGATCACCGGCGGGGCTGGATTCATAGGATCCCACCTGGCCGAGCGCTGCCTCTCGGAGGGCTGGCGCGTCGCTGTGCTCGACGATCTTTCGACCGGCGCCATCAACAACATCGAACACCTGAAGGCCCGGCGCGACTTCTCTTACCGGATTGACTCGGTCTTCAACGAACCCCTGGTCGCGGAGATGGTGGACGCGGCCGACCTCGTCTTCCACCTGGCTGCGGCGGTGGGCGTGCAGCGCATCGTAGATAGCCCTGTACAGACCATCGAGACCAATGTGCACGGCACCGAAGTCGTGCTGCGATGCGCCGCGAAGAAAGGCAAGCAGGTAATACTGGCATCCACGTCGGAGGTGTACGGCAAAAGCACCAAGCTGCCGTTCCGCGAGAGCGATGATCTGGTGCTTGGCCCCACGACAATCGGCCGGTGGAGCTATGCGGCATCCAAGGCGTTGGATGAATGGTGGGCGCTGGCATATGGCCGCGAGCGCAAGCTGCCGCTCATCGTTCTGCGCTTTTTCAATACTGTCGGTACGCGGCAGACCGGCCGCTACGGCATGGTGCTGCCTAAATTCGTGGGGCAGGCATTACGCGGCGAGCCGCTAACGGTTCACGATACGGGCGAACAGCGCCGCTGCTTTTCCTATGTAGGCGACGTGGTGGAAGCCGTGGTGCGCCTGGCCCAGACACCGCTGGCCCTCGGCGAGGTCGTCAACATCGGCAACGACCAGGAGATCAGCATCAATCAGTT